>JAXDOO010000158.1:0-2942 GCA_034668865.1 Alphaproteobacteria bacterium | reverse complement strand
ACATCAAAAAGCGCGTGGTCGCCTATGCGCGGCCGACCGGCCATGACAGCCGGATCGAGCGGATGATCGCCGCCACCCACGCGCTGGAATTTGTCTCCACCCGCAGCGAAACCGAGGCGCTGCTGCTTGAGGCCAATCTGATCAAGCGGCTGCGCCCGCGCTTCAACGTGCTGCTGCGCGATGACAAGTCGTTTCCTTACATCTTGATCACCGGCGATCACTGGGCGCCGCAGATCCTCAAGCATCGCGGCGCGCGCAACCGGGCGGGCAAATATTATGGCCCTTTCGCCTCTGTCTGGGCAGTCAATCGCACCATCACAGCGCTGCAGCGCGCCTTCCTCCTGCGTTCCTGCACCGATGCCTTCTTCGAAAGCCGCACGCGCCCCTGCCTGCTGCACCAGATCAAGCGCTGCTCCGCCCCCTGCACGCAGGAAATCACGTTCCCTGACTACGCGGAATTGGTGCGCGAGGCCGATGCCTTCCTCTCCGGCAAGAGCCGTGCGGTGAAGGAAGAGCTGGCCGCGGAAATGGAACAGGCTTCGACGGCAATGGATTACGAGCGCGCCGCCGTTTACCGCGACCGCTTGGCGGCGCTCTCTGCGGTGCAGTCCCAGCAGGGCATCAATCCGCGGACGATCGAGGAGGCCGACGTCTTTGCTCTGCACCAAAGCGGCGGGTTCAATTGCGTCGAGGTGTTCTTCTTCCGCACCGGGCAGAACTGGGGCAACCGTGCGTATTTTCCCAAAGCCGACCGCTCGCTGCCTGCATCGGAAGTGCTCGGCGCCTTCCTGGCGCAATTCTATGACGACAAGCCGGTGCCTCGCCTCATTCTGATCTCGCACGACATCGAAGACCGCGACCTGCTGGCCGAAGCGCTTTCGACCAAGAGCGGATACAAAGTGGAAGTCAGCCTGCCCAAGCGCGGCGAGAAAAAAGAGCTGGTCGAGCATGCATCGACCAATGCGCGCGAGGCGCTCAGCCGAAAGCTTGCCGACACGTCCGCCCAAAGCAAACAGTTGCGGGCGCTGGCGGAGACCTTTGGGCTCAAACGCCTGCCACAGCGCATCGAGGTTTACGACAATAGCCACATCCAGGGATCAAACCCGGTCGGCGCCATGATCGTTGCCGGACCGGAAGGCTTCGTCAAAGGCCAGTATCGCAAGTTCAACATCCGCTCCTCCGAGCTCGCGCCCGGCGACGACTACGGCATGATGCGCGAAGTTCTGCGGCGGCGGTTCAAGCGGCTGCTGACGGAATCGCCGCGCACCGCAGCGCCGGCGGAGACCCTTACGCCGGCGGAGGAAAGCGCCGCGGCCGGCGCCGAGCTGATTCCCGCGCTCGACATCCCGCCCTCGCTGACGCGGCTGGATGCCGATAGCTTTTCATCTCACGACGCGTCGCCCTGGCCCGATCTGGTTCTGATCGATGGTGGGCTCGGTCAACTCAACGCCGCCTGCGCGACGCTGGCGGAGCTCGGCGTCACCGACGTGCCGCTGATCGGTATTGCCAAAGGCGTGGATCGTGACGCCGGTGAGGAAACATTCTTCATGCCCGGCCGGCCGCCGCTGAAGCTGCGCCCGCGCGACCCGCTGCTCTATTTCGTGCAGCGGCTGCGCGATGAAGCGCATCGCTTTGCGGTGGGGTCGCACCGCCAGCGGCGCAAGCGCGATATCCGCGAAGCCGGCTTGCAGGAAATCGCCGGCATCGGTCCCACGCGCAAACGCGCGTTGCTGCGGCATTTTGGCACGTTGAAAGCGATCGAGCGTGCGACCGTCGCCGATTTGTCACAGGTGCCCGGCATTAACGCGGAAACAGCGCGAAAAATTTATGATTTTTTCCACGGCACGCCCGGCTAGTGCCGCCGATTTGAAGTTCCTATTACCACCTGCAGCAAATTCTGTTAGGAACTTCAAATCGAAAAGCGGCACTAGAATCATAACGTTGCTAGTGCCCCTTTGCTTCCGAAGTTCGTGTCAGAGAATGCCGCATCAGATCACGAACTTCGGAAGCGGGGCACTAGAATCACAAAATTGCTAGTGTTCCCTTTGCTTTCGAAGTTCGTATCAGCAGGTGCCGCGACGAATTACGAACTTCGGAAGCGGGGGCACTGATTGCTTTCGCACAAAATTGAATGCCTGGTCTGCACCGGCCATACGATCGTCCTGTTGACGCCCGTAGTCGCGAGGTATTTGTTCGGTCCATGAAGCCCATCTCCAGCTCCTTGCGCTCGCACTCCATGGCGCTGCCCAATTTGCTGACTTATGCCCGCATCGCGGCCATCCCGGCAGTGGTCGGCGCGTTGTTCTGCCAGGCAGTACTGCAGGGGCCGCTTTGGCTGCGCTGGGTTTCTCTGGCGGTCTTTCTATTGGCGGCAGCCACGGACGCACTCGTTGGCTATATCGCGCGCGCGTGGGAACAGCAGTCGAGCTTGGGCCGCATGCTCGATCCTATCGCCGACAAACTGCTGGTCGCATCTTGCCTGCTGATGCTGGCGGCGACCGATACGATCAAAGGCTGGTCGCTATGGGCCGCCATCGTCATCCTCTGCCGCGAGGTTCTGGTATCGGGGCTCCGCGAATATCTTGCTGAATTAAACGTGAGGGTACAGGTGACGCGGCTCGCGAAATGGAAGACCACGGTCCAACTGGTCGCCGTCGGCTTCCTGATCGCCGGGGAAGCGGGCGATGCGGCAGTTCCGGGTCTCACCGTCACCATCCCCACGTTGTGGACGACCGGTGTTTTTGTTGGCATCCAGACCCTCGGCCTGGTGACGTTTATCGGAATAGCGCTGCTGTGGATTTCAGCGCTGCTGACGCTCTATACCGGCTGGGACTATTTCCGCGCCGGCGTCAAGCATATGACATGAAAATCCGTTATTTCGCCTGGGTCCGCGAGCGCGTCGGCAAGACCGAGGAAGACATCGATCCGCCGGAAGGCGTCGC
>JAXDOO010000157.1:0-6219 GCA_034668865.1 Alphaproteobacteria bacterium | reverse complement strand
CGTCATCAGCGCGGCGCAAAATTGACCGCGCCTAGGCTGTACTCCGTGTGCCGTCCGACAGCGCAGGAAAAGTCAGATCGAAGTCAGATCGAAGTCAGATCGAATAACCGTCCGGCTCGATCAGCGCGTATTGCGTCATCACGGGAACGCGCGCCCATTGCCGGCCGTCGAAGGTCGCCACCACGCTGATCCGCACGATCTGCACCAGCTTGCCCTGCACATTTTTCATATCGACCATCTTATCCGACATGAATGCCACGGCGGCGACGCCGCAGGCGCGCGGGTCCTTGGCTTCGTCGTTCACGGCAATGACCGCGCGGTTCATTTCCTTGCCGTCGTTGCGCAGGCCGACCAGCCGCTCCATTTGTTCGGGCGTATTGCAGATAATCCCGACACCGATGGCGATGTTGCCTTCTTCCATCAGTTGGGCATTCACATTCCCCGGTGTTGCGCTCCAGAGAGCAAGTGCCGCTGCCCCAGCAGTCCAGGATAACCGCATTTTAGCCTCCAGAATCCGTGGCGTTCAGAGGGGCAACACACCATGCGCTATGGGGTTCACGAATGAACACGCCATCGTGACCGCCGAAATGTTCGGGAGAGCACACAGCTTCAGCCGTCGTGCGATTGCAAAGTCGTGGCGCATAAGCTTGATTACGCGCCTGTCTCGCGCCAAAAAAAATGATTGGGCTAAGTCATTGCCCCTGGTGGAGAGATGCACCGCGGAAGACCTAAAGGGGAAGACGATGCGCGCCTTGTCGCTTGAGCTGCGCTATCTCATCTATACCGCCATCCTGCTGGCCGTGATCTGGATTCCCTATATCGTCGCGCATATCGCGCAGGTGGGGCCAGTGCTCGCGCTGAGCTATCCGGAGCGGGTGGATATGCCGCCCTGGGCGGCGCGGCTGAAGCGGGCGCATTACAATCTGGTGGAGAATATCCCGCTCTTTGTCATCGCGGTGATGGCGGGAGAATTGCGCGGCATCCATACCTCTGTCACCGCCACTTGCGCCATGGTGTTCTTCTGGGCGCGCGTGGCGCATCCACTCGCGGTGCTTTCCAACATCTGGGGCACACGCACGGCCATCTTCACCGTCGGCTGGGTGGCGGTTCTTATTCACCTGTTGGTGGTGCTGACGTCCTAGCGGGCGGTGGCGGCGACCGAGCGCCGGCGGTGGCGGCGGGCAAGCGACGGCGGCGCGGCGCCGGTGAACGCCTCCTCAATCGCCTGCAAGAGCGCGGCCGGCTGGAAGGGCTTATACAAGGTCGAGACGGCGCCAACCTCCGTTGCCATGGGGCCGAAGTTCGGCATCTCCAGCCGCCTGTCGCCGAGCATGAAGCCCGATACCGCGATCACCGGCATGGAGGGGTCAACTTGCCGGATCGCCTTGGTTGTCTGGAGCCCGTCCAGGCCCGGCATGAACAGGTCCACGATCGCCAGATCGAACGCTCCTGCCTTGACGGCTGAGATGCCGGATTGTCCGTCCGGAACGGCCACCACCTCGAAGCGCTCTCCTTCGAGCACCATCGCGGTCGCTTCCCGCACCGCATCATCATCGTCGATCACCAGGATGCGGGCCATCCGGGACTTGGCCAAGCGTGGCATGGCACTCCTTGGCATGATGCTCCTTGCGCAAAGTGTTGCGATGGGGAACGCTTCAGCTCGCCGATTCAATCAAGCTCGATGATCAATCATCGACGGGCTGGTTAACACCGGGTTACAGGTCTGCATCCGGATACATCCCGCGCGGCGGTGCTTTCCAACATTTAGCGCAACCCGCACGGCCGTCTTCACCGTCGGCTGGGTGGCGGTTCTTATTGTTGGTGGTGCTGACGTCCTAGCGGCGTTGGCGGCGGCGGAGCGCCGGCGCCGCCGCACCGGCGAAGGCTTGCTCAATCGCCTGCACGAGCGCAGCCGCCTGGAAGGGCTTATACAGGGTCGAAAAGGCGCCAACCTCCGTTGCCATGGTGTCGAAGTTCGGCATTTCCAGGCGCCTGTTGCCCAGCATGAAGCCCGATACCGCGATAACCGGCACGGAGGGGTTAATCTGCCGGATCGCCTTGGTTGTCTGGAGCCCGTCGATGCCGGGCATGAACAGGTCCACGATCACCAGATCGAATGATCCTGCCTTGACGGCTTCGATGCCGGATTTCCCGTCCGGAACGGTCACCACCTCGAAATGCTCCTCTTCGAGCACCATCGCGGTTGCTTCCCGCACCGCCTCGTCATCGTCGATCACCAGGATGCGGGCCATCCGGGACTTGGCCAGGCGCGGCATGATGCTCCTTGCGAATAGCGTTGCGATGGAGAAACGCGCAGCTCGCGGATGATTCGAGCTTGATGATCAGTCAACCCCGTATTGGTTAATGCCGAGTTACCGGCCGCGTCCGCATACGTTGCGCGCGCTGGGCCGCTCCTCACCGCCGGTTATTGTTGCAAAGAAAAGGCGGGTGCAACATTGCAAGAAAGTTGCACCCGCCTTGGAACGCTGCGCCAGACGGCGCGACGCCAGTCTCGCGGTCTAGTTGGTGATCTCGCCCACCACGACGGATTCCCGCGGGTTTACCACCAGAATGCGGTTGTTCAGCGGGAGGAATTTGTAATCGGCGACTGAGGGCATGCTGGCGGCCATCTCAGGCGGCAACTCTTGCAGCGCCAGCGTGGCCGGCACTTGTTCCGACGGCTTGGCGGTGATGTTCGAGGCCGGCGCCGCGCCTTTGGTCAGGCCCGGCTCCACGCCTTGGGTCAGGCGTTGATAGATCGCGCGCTTTTGCTCGTCGGTGAGCGCGAGCGGATAAGCCATGATCGGTGTCTTGTCCATCTTATCGTTCTTGGCCGAGGATTTTGCCGGCTCGTCCTGTGTGCCTTGCGGCGCGCCCGGCACCGCGAGCTTGCCCCCGACCAATGGATCGCCATTCTGTTGCATGCCCGGCTGCGAAGCTTCGTTCTGTCTTGCCTGCGGTGGCGCCTGAGGAGCATCCTTGGCCTCCGGGGCGCTTCGGGTCAAAGCTTCGTCGGCGGAATTTTGCTGGGTTTTTTCCTGCTGCGCGACCGCGACCGAGGTGGCCGCCAATAGCGCGACGGCGATCACGCCGTGATGAAATCGCTGCATGAAATCCTCCTGTCAGATTCGGAGGAAAACGCGCGAAAGGACAAAACGTTCAAATGCGTCACTACCGCCTTCGTTTAGGCTCTTGCCCGAACCGCGCAAGGGAGCAGAATACCGCCTGCGCCGGATTCGCCGGCAGGCCCCCGCCTGATCCCCGAGACGCCTGTTTTCGGACCAGATCGGGCAAGTGAGAGGACAGACGCCATGGCCAAGGGTCAGATGCGGCAAAGCAAGGAAAAGAAGAAGCCGAAACAGGAGAAAGAAAAGAAGAAAGGCACGTCGGCTTACGCGCAAGCTTATCACGCGCAGACGAGCAACAGTCCGATCGGCAAGAAAGACTAAAGACTGGAGACGGTTGAGCTCGGGACTCGCCCGCGGCCGCAGGCGACCGCGCGGTTAGTTAGTTCGGGGCTACCGTGCGCGGCAGCGGATAATCGGCACGTTCGTACAGGCGGCGGATATCGTCGCCGCTATAGCGCACCTCATCAACCTCCAGATAGGCGCCCAGCAGCAGCGCTGCGGGCATGCCCTCGATGGCAAAACGAACGGCCTCGGCCGCGGTCGCAAAGCGCCGGTAGGTCACCGGACGGCGGACCTTGCGGTTGCGGCTGGGAAACAGTTCCGCCGGGGCATTGAAATCGATGTCCAGGTCGCGCTGCGGAGCGCGCAGCTGCTGCATTGTGGCCTGCGCCATGGCTTTCTACTCCTGACTGAAAATTCTTGGCCACGGCTCTCCGGATTAAATGAACCGGCCACGCGGCGTCCCTGTCGCGAAGCCTGATATAAGCATGAATCGGCCAAATGCGAGGGGCGCAGGGCGTGCAAAATGCACCCGGGCGAGGCAGCCGGATGCTGTTGCGCATCGCTCCAAAACTGGTTCAGCGGCTATTCGGCGCCGCAGTATTCGACGGCAGATCAAGGTTTACGGTCTTCGGACCGGTTCCCTGCCCGCCATAAAGCGCGAAGGCGATGACCGCCAGCACGACCACAACGCCACCGAGAACGAAGCCGAGAAAACCCATTCCACCGCTGTCGTCCGCCATGATGCAACTCCTGTACCCTCAGGCGCAAACGTTCGCCGCGCCGGCGTGGTTCCGCTAGCGGGTTTCCATGGATACCAGCTGCGGGGCCATCGCCATGTCGTCGAACTGAAGACGCCCTTCGACGTGATCACGCACCAGAAGGAAGGCGACGAGAGTCACGCCGAAGGTAATACCGCCAAACAGCAAGCCCAAAATTCCGAGACTATTCTTGTCAGCCATGTCAACTCCGCCGTCTTCTTTGTTGCCGTTTGGCCGGATGCCGGCCCCGTCGGCTAAGCAACGTTGTCGCTGGATTCCTGTTCCGGTTAACCCATCACACGGTTGCGTGCGCGATTTGTCGCAGCCGATTCCCGCCGGTCTCGTTGTGAAATATTCAGGTTCGCGGCAGCCGATCCGCGCCGCTGTGCTGTTCGCGCTCGAGCCGTGTTTCCAGCGCCGTGATTCGTTTCTGCGCCTCACCTCTGGTCAGATTCTCGTCAAACGCATCGCTATCGCCGGCGCGGCGCCACAGCTCGTTCAAATATCTGATCTGGTCCGGCGTCATCGGCGCGTCCGCGTCCTCGGCTGCTTTGGCGGAAGCATGCGGGATCTTGGGCGAGCTTTTCCGGAGCGACATGGCGCAGCCTAGTTGATGATCTCGATCACCTGTTTGCTCTTGGGATCCACCAGTAGCACCTGGTTGGTTACCATTGCGTATTCATAATCCTTCAATTCCGGAATCAGATCGACGATCGTTTTCGGCAGCGCCTGCAGCTCCACCGATGACGGCATCACCGCTCCGACCGCCGCGTGAAAGTTAGGCGGCGCGGTTTCTCTTTGCTTCTGGCTGCTGATGCTGGAATAGATCGTTTGCTTTTGCGCGGCCGTGAGCTTGAGGCTGGGCACGCGGGCGGGATTCTGTTCCGCGCCGGGATGCGAGGGTGTCGCCTGGGCGGCGGCAGGGACGGCCGATCCGCCGAGCAGCAGCAGCGCGATGGCGGCCTGGCAGAGTTGCTTGGCCATTGCTTCCTCCCATTGCCAACCGGCGTGTAACAACCGCGAAAGCGATGTTTTGTTGCATCATTCTGCAAAAACCGGGGCTGAAAGCGGCGGCTGCCCACGCAGCCGCCCATTTTTGCCGTGGACCCGGCCCGGCCGGATGTTAATAATTGGGATACCGATTCGGGGGAATTGGGGGGTGAAATGATCAAGGGGGTCCTTTTCGGCCTTTCGCTCGTGCTCAATACGGCGGTCGAGCCGTATCAGCCACCGCTCGGTCCGGAGGCTGTGCGCCTGCAGATGTCGGTGCAGCAGAAAAATGCCGTGATCCAGCCGCTGTTGCATTCGGCCACCGACTGCATTGCACGGACCGTTGCCAGTGATCCGAAATTTCAGGTCAACCTGGCGCCCGGCGACATCAACGAACTGATCGTCTCCGCCATGGAGACCTGCCTTGAGCAGATGCGCGCGATGATCGACGCGCACGATAGGCTATTCGGCGAAGGTACCGGGGAAGCCTTTTTCATGGGCCCTTATCTGGAGATCTTGCCCAAGGCGGTTATCCGGCAGGTGAAGGGCAGCCCGCTGAAAGACTGAGCATAAGAAAAATGGCCCGGCTTCGGGCCATTTCTGATTTCAGCTATTGCTGAACGCGCGCTAGCCGCATTTGCGAATCTTGCGGACCCAGATCGTGCCATTGGCACGCTTCGTACGCACGGTTGTCATGCGGCAGTTCGTGCCGGAAGTAGTGACGACGCGCTGTTGCGAATAGGCGCGATAGCCGGGCTCGCCGACGCGGACACTGACCGATTGCGCGCTGGCGGGCGAGCTCAGGACGGGACTCAGAAAAGCCGCGGCCGCGGCCAACAAGATAAGTTTTTTCATTGCGCGTTCCTCCTGAAATTTGCTGGGCCCGAAGCCTGATGCTTCGGGGGTATGTGGTAGCGCCGCGAAAACCCGCGGTTGCTTGTCTATCTCAATGTTCGGGCGGCGTTTTAGTTCCGGTTAGGCCCGCCTGCGATTGACCGACTCAGAGGCTAAGTGCAGTCTGCACGAGGAATTTTGCGCTTCGTCCAGAGGAGAAGCCCATG
>JAXDOO010000156.1:0-3819 GCA_034668865.1 Alphaproteobacteria bacterium | reverse complement strand
TGGGTCGTATTGGGTGGGGGCGGCGCTCGGCGCGGTTTCGACGCTTGTATTCCTCAATCCTAACCTGTTCGACGTGGACCTCGGCTGGCGCGTCGGTTTCTTCGTCGGCGCGCTGCTAAGCCTGTTCATTCTCCTGGTACGCCGGCATGTGCCGGAAAGCCCGCGCTGGGAGGTTACTCACGGTCGCGCCGATCAGGCCGAAGCGATGATGGAGCAGATAGAACGGCGGGTGGAAGCCGAATGCGGTCCGCTGCCCGCGCCCGACGAGGCGCATGCCATCACGCTGCATCCGCGCCGGCATTTCGGTTTCGGGCTGATCCTGCGCGCGGCGCTTGGCGAATACCGCAGCCGCGCCATGCTCGGACTTGCGCTGATGATCTCGCAGGCTTTTCTTTACAACGCGATCTTCTTCACTTATGCGCTGGTGCTGACGCAGTTCTACGCAGTGCCGTCGGCGCAGACCGGACTTTACCTCTTGCCTTTCGCGGTTGGAAATTTCCTCGGCGTGGTCTTCCTTGGGCACTATTTCGACACCGTGGGACGGCGGCAGATGATCGCGGCGACCTATCTCGCCTCCGCACTGCTGCTGCTTATTGCCGGGTGGCTGTTTGCTCAGGATATGCTGACGGCGGTGACGCTTACATTGATGTGGACGCTGATTTTCTTCTTCGCCTCGCCCGCCGCCAGCGCCGCCTATCTCACGGTGAGCGAGATCTTTCCGCTGGAGACGCGCGCGCTTGCCATCGCTTTCTTCTATTCGGTCGGCACGGGGGTGGGCGGGGTTGCCGCACCCTGGCTGTTCGGGACGCTGATCGGCACCGGCTCGCGCTTTAATGTCTTCTACGGCTACCTGTTTGCGGCTGCGCTGATGACGGCAGCCGCGCTAATTGCGTTGCGTTACGGCATCGCGGCGGAGCGCCGCGCCTTGGAACACGTGGCCCGGCCACTATCGGCGGGGGATTAGCGCGCCGTGCCGTTTTTTGTTCCTTATCACATCGGCCGCGCACGCACGGGCCTTGGCCTTTTCGCCACCATGTCGATCCGAAGGGGGATCTGGCTACTCGAATATACCGGACCGCTTTTGACCAATGCGGAAGCCAAGAAGAAGGAAGACCTAGGCTCCCGTTATCTATTTGAAATCAACAGCCGTTGGACCATTGACGGCTTTCCGCGCTCAAATATCGCGCGCTACGCCAACCATTCCTGCAAGCCGAATATGGAAGTCGAGGTCGTCAACAAACGCGTTCTGCTGCGCACGATCCGCCGCATCGAGCCGGGGGATGAGCTGACCTATAACTACGGCCGCGATTATCTCGACAACTATATACCGGTCTGCAAATGCGCCCACTGTATGCAGAAGACCCGGGGGCGGGGCCGCCCAACGGCGCGAAAGAAACGCAGGCGTAAGGCGAACGGGCGCTGAGGTGAAAAGCTAGCGGTCCAGCTCCGGGTAGCGGCGGAATATTCCGTATTCGTTGAACGGTATCCGCCGCTTCGAGGCGATATAGGCGTCGATGCGCGGGCGCAACATCACGCGGTCGTGCAGCGCGATCACCCTTGGATGCTTGCGCGAGAGCTTCTGCATCGATTTCGGAAAGGCATAGCGCAGGCCGGCCACCACCTGGAACAGACTGAGGTCTACATAGGTGAGAGAGCGGCCGACCAGCCATCCGGTCTTGTTACGTTTCAACACCTGTTCGAAATAGCCGAGGAATTTCGGTGCCCGCTCTTTCAGAAATTCCGCCGAGCGGCGCTTGGCCTCTTCTTTCTGGTCCTCGTAATACAGCCCGACGCCGACCGGATGGTGGGTGTCATGCGCTTCCACGACCAGATCGGCGAGCGTGAGCTGCAATTGATGCGTCCAGAGCCGGCCCTCTTCGCTTTTCGGCGCCAGACCTTCGCGCGCGCCCAGGAAAAGAAGGATATTCGCGGTCTGGCCGATGGTCAGTTTGCCCGCCTTCAGGAAGGGCGGGGCGAAAGGCGGGTGGATGACGCGCGCGCTTTCAAGAAAGCGCGTCATCTTCTCCATGCCGCCCTTGCGCCGGACGACATCGACGTAATCGGCGCCGGCTTCTTCCAGCGCCAGCCGCACGAATTCGCCGCGGCCCTGGATCTCGGCCCAATAATAAAGTTCGTAGCGCATCGGTCGGCTTCCTTCTTCGTCATCACCGGGCTCGTCACCCAGGTCGGGTTTACCCGACCTGGGCACTGAAAGCGCGGAAGTCAGGCAAGCCTGACTTCCGGTGATCCCGCTTAGGAAGCATTGTGCCTTATGATCGGGATGGCCGGGACAGGCCCGGCCATGACAATGTCGTTATAAGTATAGCTAGGTCACCGGAACGAGCCGGTCGCCGTCGAGCTGTGCAAGAACGCCGCTCTGGATGCCGAAGTGGAACCCCTGCACCTGCAGCCGGCCCGCCTTCACTTCCTCAGCGATCCAGGGAAAGGTGAGCAGGTTGCTCAGCGACAGCCGCAACACCTCGGTCTCGCACCGGCTCAGGACGTCCTCGCCCGGTGTCGCTTGCCGCGCAGAGCGCAACGCCGGCTCGGCGATCGCCATCCATTGCGCGACGAAGTCGGTGGCCTCCGCCGCGCCTTCCAGCATCGCGCGCACCCCGCCGCATTGGGCATGGCCGAGCACCACCACGCGCGACACTTTCAGCACGCGGACGCCGTATTCCAGCGCCGCACTGGTGCCGTGATAGCCCAGGTCCGGGCCGTAAGGCGGCACGAGGCCGGCCACGCTGCGCACCATGAAGAGCTGGCCCGGCACGGCGCTGAACACGGTCTGCGGATCGACCCGGGAATCCGAACAGGCGATCACCATCGCCTCCGGGCGTTGACCTCTTTCGGCGAGGCGCTCATAGCGCGCGCGCTCGGCGGGCCAGACCTTCGCGCGAAACCGGCGATAGCCTTCGATCAGATGGTCCATTCCTGTTCCTTCGTCATGCACGAGCTTGACTTCTCTGGCATGATCGAGTGCCGGGTCAAGCCCGGCAATCGCAACATAGGTAACCCATGCTCTCTCTCGTCATTCCCGCGCGCCGCCGCAGCATCGGCCTTCTCGAGGTCGGGCGTATCCTGCCATTTGCGCAGCGGCGGATGGTGGGGCCTTTCATCTTCCTCGACCACATGGGCCCGCTCGCGCTTCCGCCCGACCTGCCGCGCGAGACTGACGTGCGCCCGCATCCGCATATCGGGCTCTCTACCATCACTTATCTGTTCGAAGGCGAGATCACCCATCGCGACAGCCTTGGCGTCGAGCAGGTGATCCGTCCCGGGGCGGTCAACTGGATGACGGCAGGCCAGGGCATCAGCCATTCCGAGCGCTTCGACGGATTGCGCCAGCAGGGCGGCCCGCTGCATGGCTTGCAGGCCTGGGTTGCGATGCCGGAACGCGACGAGGAATCCGCGCCGGATTTTGCCCATCACGCGCAAACCGAATTGCCTACCTTCAAGCCACCCGGTGTCGAGGCGCGGTTGATCGCCGGTTCGGCCTATGGGTTGAGCAACCGCGTGAAGACGCATTCGCCGCTGTTTTATCTGCATGCGGAGATGCAGCCGGGAGCCGACCTGGAGCTACCCGGCGAGCATGCCGAGCGCGCGGCTTATGTGGTGCGCGGCAGCGTCGAGCACGATGGGCGCACTTATAAGGCCGGTACACTTCTGGTGTTCAGCTTCGGCGACGCCGCGATAGTGGCACTCGAACCGACAACGGTGATGCTGCTCGGCGGCGAGCCGCTTGGCCTGCGCCACATCTGGTGGAATTTCGTCTCCTCGCGCAAAGAACGCATCGAGCAGGCGAAAGCGGATTGGCAG
>JAXDOO010000155.1:0-3270 GCA_034668865.1 Alphaproteobacteria bacterium | reverse complement strand
CTCGACCCGGATGCGCCGCTCGCGCCGGCGTCGATCTATCAGGCCGGCGTGCCGATTCTCGGCATCTGCTATGGCGAACAGGCAATGGCGCAGCAACTCGGCGGCCGGGTGGAGGGCGGACATCATCGCGAATTCGGCCGCGCGGAGGTTGAAGTAACTGAAGACACGCCGCTGTTCGACGGAGTGTGGAAGAAGGGTGAGCGCTATCCGGTTTGGATGAGCCATGGCGATCGGGTGACGCAGCCGCCCGAGGGCTTCCAGGTTGTCGGCACCTCATCGAATGCTCCGGTCGCCATCATCGCCGACGCGGCGCGGAATTTTTACGGCACCCAATTCCATCTCGAAGTCGTGCATACGCCGCATGGCGCGGCGCTCCTGCGCAATTTCGTCCGCAACATCGCGGGCTGCCGCGGTGACTGGACCATGCGCGCCTTCAAGGATGAGGCGATCGAAAAAATCCGTCGCCAGGTCGGCAAGGGCAGGGTGATCTGCGGTCTGTCCGGCGGCGTCGATTCCGCGGTGGCGGCGGTGCTGATCCACGAAGCCTTGGGCGACGCGCTCACCTGCGTGTTTGTGGACCACGGATTGCTGCGGCTCGGCGAAGCCGAGCAGGTGCTGGCGTTGTTCCGCGGCAGCTACAACATCCCGCTGGTGCATGTGCGGGCCGAGGACATGTTCCTGAAAGAACTGGCCGGCGTCGAAGATCCGGAGATCAAGCGCAAGACCATCGGCAAACTGTTCATCGACGTGTTCGAGGCGGAAGCAAAGAAAATCGGTGGCGCGGAATTCCTCGCGCAAGGCACGCTCTATCCCGACGTAATCGAAAGCGTGTCGTTCACCGGCGGCCCGTCGGTCACCATCAAGTCGCACCACAATGTCGGCGGACTGCCCGAGCGCATGAACATGCAGCTGGTGGAGCCGTTGCGCGAATTGTTCAAGGACGAGGTTCGGGCGCTCGGCCGCGAGCTAGGCCTGCCGGAAGCTTTTGTCGGCCGGCATCCGTTTCCCGGCCCGGGACTGGCGATCCGTTGTCCGGGCGAGATCACGCGCGAGAAACTCGACATTCTGCGGCTGGCCGACGACATCTATATCGAGGAAATCCGCCGCGCCGGCCTCTATGACGATATCTGGCAGGCCTTTGCCGTGATCCTGCCGGTGAAGACGGTCGGCGTCATGGGCGACTACCGCACCTACGAGCAAGTGGTGGGGCTGCGTGCCGTGACCTCGACCGACGGCATGACGGCGGATTTCTATCCGTTCGACATGACGTTTCTCGGCCGCGTGGCGACCCGCATCATCAATGAGGTGCGCGGCGTCAACCGCGTGGTTTACGATGTGACCTCGAAGCCGCCGGGCACGATCGAGTGGGAGTAGGCTCGCGCGCGGCTAGTGCCGTCCTTTCTCCGAACTGAATATGAGATTGGGCACCCCGTTATAGCCGTAGACGTCATGTAGGAGCGTCAGCAATTCGTCGGCGATGGCGCTGTCCCTGGTGGTCTCGAGCGGATAGGTCTTCGAATAATTCGGCGCGCGTCCCGGATCGGCGAATCCCGCCGCATGGAGCTGTGCCACACGAGGCGGCGTCAGGATGCGCGCCAGCACAGGCCAGCTTTCGGCCGACTGAGTCTCGCAATAGATCGCAGGCGGGGATGTCTGCGGTCCGCACTGGATATAACCGCCGCCAGTGTCTGCCACGACGAAGATCCGACGCTCGATGTTCACCCTCAGCCGCTGAATTTCGCCGGCCAGTCTTGCTCCGTAGATATTGATCAAATCCGCCTTGGCGCGGATCAGCGGAGCGGGCTCGTCAGGCAAAGCCCGATAGGTGCACCCGTACACAGCGGTCTCCGCCATCGCGGGGCTGTCATTGATCATTCCAGCAAGGTTCTGGGTCGGACCGTTGCGCGGCGGGCACGGCTCGCTGCTGATCCAGTCGCTCTGGACCTCGATATTGACCAGGTCGGCGTCATAGGCCTCTTTGAGGGTCTGCAAAATCCTCTCAGCGACCTGGTTTGGGGGCAAGCCGGAGGGAAAGGTTTGCACATAGTTGCCGAAGCTTGGATCCATGTGCCAACCGAGCGCTGCAAGCCGCGCAATCCGTTCGGCAACGAGTACGCGGCCCAGCGAAGGCTGCATGAGCGTGCCTGCCGACTCGCAACGGAGCGCTTGATCAGGCATCCGCCGACACTGGATATACTTATTGCCGTCCCAAACCGTCGCGAGCCCATCCTGACCGGGCCGGTGGAGCGCGACGATGTTGTTCAGCGCGGCCTCGACACGAGACTGGCTTGGCTCGGAGGCGTGTGGCGCGGGTACAGTCAGCAGCGTCGAAACCAGGACGACAACGCATGTTCTGCTGGGCTTAACGTGCATCGGCATGTGCACATCTCTCTCGCCGAGCCGGAGCTCAACGGTTTCCCCCGCATGCTACCTTAGGGTGTAGTCGCGGGTCAAGAATGGCATCTAGTTGGAGTGAAACTTCCTCATGACCGTCACCATCTACGGCATCAAAAACTGCGACACGATGAAGAAGGCGCGCACGTGGCTCGACGAGCGTGGCGTCAAATATGCGTTCCATGACTACAAAACCGCCGGGATCGACCGCGGCAAGCTCGAAGGCTGGGCGAAAAAAGTCGGCTGGGAGGTTTTGCTCAACAAAGCCGGCACGACGTTCCGCAAGCTGCCTGACAAAGACAAGGACGGCCTGACCGAAGTTAAGGCCATCAAGCTGATGCTTGCGCAGCCGTCAATCATCAAGCGGCCGGTGCTCGACGTCGACGGACAATTGCTGGTCGGGTTCAAGGCCGACGCCTATCGCGCCGCTTTGGCCGGGCACATGCCCGCGGCGTAACCGTTCTCAGCGAAAATTATACGGCAGGCTGTTGTGGATCTTGGTGGCGGCGATGGCGGCATGGCCGATGCCGACACTGATCTGATGCAGGTCTGAGACTACGTCGCCGGCGGCGAAAAGCCCCGGCACGGTCGTGCTCTGACACTCGTCGACATGCACGCAGCCGATCTCGTTGGTACGGGCGCCGAGCGCTTGCGCAAGTCCGGACCGTACTTCGCATCCCATAACGGGATAGATCACGTCGAACTCACAGCGCGTGCCGTTGCGGAGCAGCGCTTCTATCAGTTTTCCTTTGCGCTCAACATCCACGACCTGATCCTCCGACACTATCACACCGGCTTGCTGCAATTCATTGCGGATATCATCCGGCATGCTCTTGGGGTCGTCGGTCGCCAGCAACGTGACCTGTCGCGAATAGG
>JAXDOO010000154.1:0-16805 GCA_034668865.1 Alphaproteobacteria bacterium | reverse complement strand
CGGCAGGTCGAATACGAACATGTTGCAGAAATCGCCGCGCCCCGTGAGATGAACGGCCGCGCCGTTGGTACCGAAGCGCGGCCATGGACCGGTCTGGACCTCGAACAGGTCGATGCCGTAACCGCCCTCGACGACAGGCATGCCTTCCGCATTCGCCCAATCGAGATAAGGGTCGATCCCGTAACGCGTCCTGTCCTGTTCGTTCATTCTGATTTTCGCTGCCTTATTGGGCGGTTGTTTCCGGCCCCGATTTGCGCGCCCGGATGACAGGCCTTGAACCATCAATTACACTTAGCAAAAACGCGTGCCGTGACAAGCGACGGCGTGCCGGGCAAGGTCATGGCTCCGGTCCATTCCAGGGAGATAAAAGCATGCCGATGAGTGCGATCTGGAGAACTTGTCTGCACCGCGCCTTCGCATTTCTATCGCTCAGCCTTCTCTCTCTGGGACTAGTTGCATCCTCCGGGCAGTCGTTCGCCCAGGAATCTCCTCTGCTTTATACCGGCCCCGACCGCGAGCAAAAGCTGATCGCCGGCGCGAAGCAGGAGGGCGAGGTCATGTTGTACTCCGCCATGATCGTCAACCAGGCGATTCGGCCGCTGGCGGATGCCTTCATGAAGAAGTATCCCTTTATCAAGGTGAACTACTGGCGTGCGGAATCCGCGGGTATTTTCACGAAGCTGTCAGCCGAAGTGAGAGCGGGCAAGGTCGCCGCCGATGTCGTCGAAGGGACCGGCGTGGGAGAAGCCGTGATCCAGGCCGGCTTCGTGCAGCCCTACAAGACGCCCGCGATCGACAAAATTCCGGAGCATCACCGCGATCCTAACTCGCTCTGGACCGCCACACGTCTGAGTTATTTCGGCGTCGGCTACAATACCAAGCTCGTGCCGGAAAACCAGGTGCCGAAGACATACGACGATCTGCTCGATCCGCGCTGGAAAGGGAAGATGGTCTGGCATCTCGGCAGCTCCAGCGGCGCCGCGCTCTTCGTTACCAACCTTCGTATCAAATGGGGCGACGAAAAAACGCGCGACTATCTCAAGAAACTCGCGGACCAGAAAGTGACCGGTCTCACAGGTGTGAGTGCCCGCGCACTCGTTGATCGCGTGATCGCGGGCGAATTTCCGATGGCACTCAACATCTTTGCGCATCATCCGCTGATCAGCGCCGAGAAAGGCGCGCCGTCGGCATCGAAGTTGATGGATCCGGTGGCGACCACGGTTGGGACCATGGTCATTCCGAAGGGCCTGAAACATCCTCACGCCGCCATGCTGCTGGCTGACTTCATCCTCTCGGATGAGGGCCAGAAGATCCTGTCGGGCGCCGGCTATTTTCCCTCACGCCCCGACATCCCCACGGACGACAATATCGCGCCGGTAACCGAAGCGCTGAAGACGGTGTCGGAACAGTTCGTCTCGCCCGAGCACCTGAACAAATACACGCAGTCGTCCGAGGACATGATCAAGGCCGCGTTCGGCCAGTGAGGCGAGCCTCCGAAACTACAAGTGACGGGAGGTTGTCCTGATCATCCGCGACTACGCATTGCATCCCAGCGTGATGCGCAAGGAAGACCCGGCGTGGCGATTTGCGCTCGGTGCAAATCCCACAACGGAAGGCGTTATCCTGCGGATCGCCGACGAGCAGGGTCACGAAGGCTTTGGTTATGCGTCGGCGACGCCGCATATGGGCGCCATCCGGAGCGCGCTTGAGGCTCAGCTCGACTATCTGCGTCCCCACGTTGTCGGCCGGGACGCGGATGAAATCGAGGCGATTGGTTTAGCTCTCGATCACGCGATCGGCGGCGCACCGCAAGCCAAGGCAGCGATCGACTGCGCACTGCACGACCTTCTCGCCCGCCGCCTCGGCGTGCCGCTCTATCAGTTGTTCGGCGGCAAAGTGCGCGATCGCGTCCCCATCTTGCGTATCCTTGCGATCAAGAAGCCGGACGAAATGGCCGCGCAGGCACAGAAACTTGTCGGCCAGGGGTACCGCTACCTGAAAATCAAGGTTCACGGCGACGTGCAGGAAGATGTCGCCTGCGTTGCCGCTATCCGCCAGCGCGTCGGCGGCGGTATCCACCTCACCATCGACGCCAATCAATCTTATTCCGTCAAGAACGCCATCATCGCGATCAATCGTATGGAGGCGTTCAACATCGATCTCGTCGAACAGCCGGTCGCCGTGGCCGATTTCGAAGGCCTGTCGCTCGTCACGCGTACGGTGTCCGTCACCGTGGAGGCCGATGAAGCCGCAGGCTCTTTGGCGGAAGTCTATCAGCTTGTCACGCGCCGCGCCGTCGATGCGGTGAGCCTGAAAATTCCCAAGCTCGGCGGCTTCCGTAACACAATCGCGGCCGCGCGGCTGTGCGAGCAAGCCGGTGTTGCCTACCGTCTTGGCGCGGCCATAGGCCCGCGGCTGTTGGCGGCGCACGCGCTTCATCTGGCTTGCGTGCTTCCGGGTGTGAGCTATGCCTGCGAGCTGGGCGAGTTCGCTAGGTTGCTGGACGACAGGTTTGAAGGGATCGAGGTGGTTGGCGGCGAGTTGCTGGTCCCGCAGGTGCCCGGGTCGGGTGTGAGCTGGAAGGCCGCTTAAAGTCCGCACCCCGCGCCGCTACCGCGATAGATGTCATGACACAGGATTTGTCTCGTTGACTGCACAATTGGACGATCGAGAGCCTTGGCGCGCGATAGCCCTTGTGCAGCGCCTTCCTGAGATCTTCAGGATATCGCCGGCCGTCCTTGTCCTGACTGCCATCCTGCTCGTCCTCATCGCGCCGCCGGTGATTTTCCTGGTCAACGCCAGTGTCCACGAGACGCTCCCGGACGGATCGGCAGGCGCGTTCACGCTGCGCTTTTACCAGCAGCTATTTTCGGGACGTCTGTTCCTTCCGAGTCTTGTGAATACAATTATCTACGCATGCGGATCGGCTGTCATCGCTATTTTCATCGGCACGCTTCAAGCGCTTATCGTGGAACGCACCAATGCCCCCGGGCGCAAGCTGGCCTTTTTAGCGGCCGTCATCTCGCTCGGCGTGCCGAATGTGCTTTACGTCGTGTCCTGGCTGCTGTTGCTGGGGCGCGCCGGCCCAATCAACAATTTCTTGATGTCGCTATTGCAGAGCGACCAAGTCGTGCTCAACGTCTATTCGCTTTGGGGCATGATGTTGATCGAAGGCGTCGGCTTCGTCCCGCTGACTTTCTTGCTAATGTCTGCCGTGTTGCGCTCCACCGATGCGTCCTTCGAGGAAGCGGCGCTGATGGCCGGCGCGAACCCTCAGCGCACTTTCGCGGTGATCACCTTGCGCATGGCGCTGCCGGCGCTCTCCGGCCTGACGCTGCTGATTTTCATTAAGGCGTTCGAGTCCTTCGAGGTGCCGGCGCTGGTCGGCATGGCCGGCCACATCAATGTCATTACCACCATGATTTTTCAGAGCTCGCGGCGCGCGGGTTCACCGGATTACGGTGAGGCCGGAGCCTATTCGATATGCCTCGTCGCGATCCTGATGCTGCTCATCTTATGGCAAAATAACCTGTCGAATAATGCACAGCGCTACCAGACGATCACGGGCAAGGGCTTTCGCCCACGCGTCATCGATCTCGGCCCATGGCGTTTCTTGGCTTCTGCCGTGCTGGTCGCGCTCTTTCTCGTCGTGACGGTGATACCCGTCGCGATGCTAATCTTCACCTCGTTTCAGCCCTATTACGAAGGCGTCACGGTCGGCTCGTTCAGCCGATTGTCGCTGGCGAATTATCACCTGCTGGTGGGACCGGGATCGTTCCGCGATTCCATTCTCAACACGTTCGTCCTTGGCGCCGCCACGGCCTCACTCGTGGTCCCGTTTACGGCACTCTGCGCCTGGTTGGTCGTGCGGCGTGCGCCCGGTGCTGCTTGGCTCGACCAAATTGCGTCCGTGCCTCTGATTTTTCCGGCCATAATCATGAGCGTGGCTTTTCTGGATGTCTTCGTGAACATTCCACTGCCGCTCTACGGGACGCTGCTGTCGGTCATCATTGCGTCCTCCGTTCGCTATCTGCCGTATGGCATGCGCTACGCTTTCGCAGGCACGATGCAGGTCCATTCCGAGCTCGAAGAGGCTGCGACAACTTCAGGGGCGAGGCCCGCCAAGGTATTCCTGCACGTTCTGATACCGCTGCTCGCGGGTACGCTTGTTAGCTCTTGGCTCCTCATCTTCCTGGTTTCGGTGCAAGCAGTTTCATTGCCGCTGCTGCTGGTGGGGCCGGGGTCGGAAGTGATGGCCGTTACGCTTTTCGAGCTCTGGCAGAACGGGCAAGTAACCGAGCTCGCTGCGATGGGGGTGTTGTGGATCGCGCTGATGACGATGGTGAGTGTGATATTCCACACCCTAACCCGGCGACACCAATTCTCTGTCGCATAACACAGCACATTTTGAAGAAAGTTTCTCGCTCCCTACGTTTCTCACGTCTTATTGCGCACGGACGATAAAATACGTCTTTTATCACCCCCCACAGCTGGCTATGCAGTAACCGGAGTAGGCGGGGATTGGTTGTCTTGTTGCTGCGCGATCTGTAGCTCCGGGAGGTGAAGATGGGCGCCTGGCGTAACAGGAAGCGGGTGGTCGCAGCGCTGGCGATCTTTGTGACAGCGGGCACAGGCATAACTCCAGGCATCGCGCAATCACCGAAAGTCGGTGACCCGCCTGAGACCCAGAACATGCGTCTTGTAGGATTCGACGACCTGCAGTCGCGCAGCTCCTATCAGCCCACCATCCACCGACGCGCCGACGGCCGTTACCTCGCTTATATCGGGCACCACGGCGCGAATAAGGAAAATCCGAAGCGGCTCAATCGGCTGAACGGCCAGCCCGAGCTTAACGGCGTTTCGATCATCGAGGTCACCGACCCGGCGCACCCGAAATATCTCGCCCACATTCCCGGGGACGAGGGCGAAGCAGAGGCCGGCGGCTCGTCGTTCGTGCGCGTGTGCGATGCGCGCGCATGGGGGAAGGGTGATCCGAACACGGTTTACATGCTGCGCGCCTTCGGCAAGCAGGGACATGAGGTCTGGAACGTCACCGATCCAGCGAAGCCCGCGCTCGTCTGGCGCCGTATGGGGCTGAAGGACACACACAAGAGCGGATGGGAATGCGAGACCGGCATTGCCTATCTGGTCTCGGGAATGCCGGATTGGCGTGCCCGCGGCGTTGAGGTTTACGACCTCTCCGATCCGTCTCATCCCGTAAAAATCCGCGACTTCGGCCTCGTCGGTCAGCAGCCCGGCGGCACCGGTGAAATCCCGACCGTGATCCACGGCATGATTTCCACGGGGACCGCCGGAAACCGCGTCTATTTCGGCTACGGCACGAACCGGGGCGGCATCATGCAGATTATCGACCGCGAAAAGCTGTTGAAGGGTCCAAAGGAGCCGACGCCCGAGAACTTGCTTTATCCTCAGATCGGCCGCCTCGATATGACGCCGCTTGTCGGCGCGCACACGACTTATCCGCTCGGCAAGATGAAGATCCCCGAATTCGCCAAGCAGGCAGACGCGAGCGAGCGGGACATGATCATGATCGTGAATGAGACCAGCGCCAACGAATGCACCCGCCAGGCGCGCCAGATGGTCTGGTTCGCCGATGCGACGGTCGAATCGAAACCCATGGTCGTGTCGAACTGGACCGTGCCGGAAGCGAGTGGGAATTTCTGCCAGCGTGGCGGACGTTTCGGCGCCCATTCATCGCACGAAAGCCTTGCGCCGATTTACTATCAGAAACTCGTTTTCATCAGCTGGTTCAACGCGGGCCTGCGCGTGCTCGATGTGCGCGATCCCTTCCAGCCAAAGGAAGTCGCTTATTTCATCCCGTCCATTACGGAAGCGACGGAGAAGCGTTGCATCAAGGTGGATGGTCAGGACCGCTGCAAGGTTGCGATCCAGACCAACAATGCCGAAATCGACGACCGCGGCTACATCTACATCGTCGATCGCGCCAGCACGGGAATGCACATCCTCGAGCTGACCGGGCAGGCGCGCGCCATCGCGGGGCTGCCGCCGCAATGATTGCCTTCCATCAGCGAATGGCGACCGGCGCTACGTTCGATCCGGTCGCGCCCTTGAGCTTGAGCGGCTGTACGACAAAGGCGAACTCATAGACTCCGGCGGCGGCCAGCTTCTCCAGCCTCAGATTCTCAAGCAAATAAATGCCGTGCTGGATCAGCATCATGGAATGGACCGGCAGGCTCGTGCCCGCGACGGAAGGTCGAACCTCGACGCAGCAATTGTCTGCGGCGATCATCATCGGGTCCTGTGTCACCAGCCATTGACCCGCCGCGCTGCCGATGCCGGGCGAGCCCTTTTCGTAACGCGGGTTGTCCCGGCCCAGGAGCTTGCCCCATCCGGTATTGATGACGACGATGTCGCCCGGCTGCAGCGTCATATTCTCTTTGGCAAGGGCCTGCTGCAGGTCCTGCTCGGTGATAACGTAGCCCGGCTCCAGCATCTCGACGCCCTTGAGGGCGGCGACATCGATCAGCACGCCCCGGCTCATCAGCATGCCGATGTTCTCGACGCCGAGTTTCTTGAATCCCTTGCGAGTTGCGATGTCGTCGAGTTTGAAGCAATTATAAAATTTGTCGCCATACATCTGGTGTGAGAACGCGTCGAGTTGCGTGCCGATCTGCCCGAGCTCGGTGGTGATGATCTCCTCGTTCTCGGTCCGGGTCTCCGGCTTGGGTACCGAATACTTGGTGGTAATGTTATAGGCGCGGTTGTTGTTGACGAATGTTTCCTTAGGATCCGGCGACAGGATGTCGCCAAGCTCGAACACTTCGCCCGTGCGTATCAAATTGGCAGCACGCAAGACCGTTTCGGGTTTCATCCAGTTTCCAGAACCGCGCTGGTCCTCGCCCCCCCATTTGGAAGGGCAACGCTGATTGTCGGGCGGCATCTGCCAGGTTTGAGCGTGAAGCGCCGAGCTACCAAAGACGGCTGAAAGCGCGACAGCCATCACGATGACGACAGATTGCATTATGGCCTCCCTCGTTTCGACATTGGGGGCAAAACCGTCCTTTCAGTATTGCATGGAGTGGCGCCTGTAACGGCCGCGTCCCTCTCCGTCCTGTAGGATTTGCGGGCATGGCAGCAGATCAGGTCGCGCATCCGGAATGGACCGATTACCGCGACAAGAGCGGGCTCGAGCCGCGCTTCTTCTCCGAGCAGTCTAAGTGTCGAGCCGGCCTGCTTTGACCTGCTATTCTATGTGCCTGTTAAGCCATTGTGGCCGCAGTCATATTCGGTTCGCACAGAGTTCCTTAACGGCTTCTAAAGCTTGACCATTCAGGGTGCTGGCATGCGCCCAGAGACTCCCTGGAGGAGCTGGAGAAAATTGTCTGCACCGTTGCTGCTCCTCCTCTGGGTGAGCGGGCCAGCGGCTGGCGACCTATTGTCGGCCAAGCCGGCCACGCGCGAAAGCTTCAAGCGCGTCCCCATCCCGTTCCCGCAAGACAATCCTTACAGCCCCGCCAAGGCCGAGCTTGGACGGCTGTTGTTTTTCGATCCGCTGTTGTCCGGATCGGAGGTGCGTTCCTGCGGTCATTGTCACAATCCCGGCTTATCCTGGGGTGACGGCCTTCCGCGCGCCATCGGAGAATTGCAGATCTCGGTGCGTTCGCCGACCTTGATCGACATCGCTTGGGTTCCGACGCTCGGCTGGGATGGAAAGTTCCCGAGCCTGGAGGCGGTCACGTTCGGCCCGATCCTCGGCAAGGGAAATATGAACCTGCCGACGTCCGAGGTACTGATCTCGCGGCTCTCCGCCATTCCCGGCTATGTGAAGGCTTTTAACGACAGTTTCAACGACAAGAGTATTACGCGGAACAATATCGAACTCGCGCTCGCGACTTATCAGCGGACCATCGTGGCCGCGGAATCTCCTTTCGATCGCTGGGTGAACGGCGACGAAAGCGCCATCGATGCCGCTGCCAAACGCGGTTTCAATCTGTTCACCGGTAAGGCACGCTGCGCGGAATGCCATAGCGGGCCGGCGTTCACCGACGGATCGTTTCACGATATCGGCACGGCACAAGGGGAAGACATCGGCCGTGGCAGGCTTTTCCCAACCTCCGTCAAACTAAAATACGCATTCAAGACGCCGACATTGCGCGACGTGGCACGCCGCGCGCCCTATATGCATGACGGCTCGGTAGCGACGCTGGAACAGGTGATCGCGCTCTACGACCGCGGCGGAATTGAGCGGCCCAGCCGGTCGTCAAAAATTATTCCGCTCGGGCTAAATGAGAAGGAAAAGTCCGATCTCTTAGCTTTCCTGAGCACGCTGAACGGCGCGCCAGAACCCGCGCTGGTTCCGGTTTTGCCGCGGTGAAGAAAAGAGCGCTCGGGCGCTCTGGGTTTTACGTGACCAGACCGGCAAGGCGGGCGCCCAACAGCCCAAGGCCCATGACCATGAGCAGGCCCCCGCATCTCTCCAAAGCAGCAACATGCCCCGGCGCATAAGGCGCGGCCCAGGCCGCGCTCAAGCCCGCGGCCAGACATGAGGTGATGGCGAGGGTCCACATGACGCTTTCCGAATGCGATTTTTCTCGACCAGAGCTAAGCGAGAAAGGTTGCAAACGGCCGCCGATTTTCGGGCAAATTTTATGGAATGCGCGGCGTCGCGTCGGCCGGGAGGGTTTCGTCCCCGGTAGAGCCCTGGGCCCCACCCGGCAGCGGCTCATTTTAACCATATCTTAACTAAAGGTGCCTCGCGGGTGGAGGGGGGGTGCAAATGCTTAACAATTAGTTTAAGACTAGCCCGTAATCTGCTAGTTAAGAGTACTCATGGGTTGGGGAACGTACCACGCGCTGCTGAGGATCTCGGCAGCGGGAGCGGTTTTGCTGGGCGCAAACCCAGCGAGCGCGCACGTTAAATGGTTTGCCAGCTTCGACGTCGCAGGCAGCCCGAAAACCTTGGATTATTTGTTTCTCCCCGATTTTATCAGCCTGACCGTGCTGGCCCTCCTGGTATTCGCTGCTGGGAGCCTCCTGGAGGAATCCGCCCTCGGTTCGCCGGTCATGCGTGCGCTCGATCGCGCGACAGCATGGCTGCGGGTCGACGCCGACCGATTAGTGCGCGCGGTCTGCGCCTTTTTCTTTGTGGCGCTCTGGACCCTGGGCGGCGTCATCATGACGCCCGAGCTGAAAACCACCGCGGCATGGATTCCCTGGCTGCAATTCGCCATGGCGATCGCGCTCATTTGGCGAAAGACGGCGCCGCTGGCGGCGCTCGGCATCGTGGTGCTCTTCGCCTACGCGATCTGGAATTACGGCGTGTTCCATTTGGCCGATTATCCGATCTTTCTCGGCGTTGCGGTTTATCTCGCGCTGACCGGGCTGCAGCGAGATCTGTTCGGCATCCGGCCGCTCGACATCCTGCGCTGGACGGCGGGCGTCACGCTGATGTGGGCCTCGGTCGAGAAATGGGCCTATCCGCAGTGGAGCTACCCGCTATTCCTGGAGCATCCGAGCCTGACCTTGGGTTATGAGGACGACTTCTTCATGCGCGCGGCGGGCGTGATCGAGTTCACTCTGGCCTTTGCCCTGCTTTGGACGCCGTTGGTGCGCCGCTGCGCGGCCATTGTGCTGACTGGAATGTTCATCGGCGCCTGTTTCGAGTTCGGCAAGCTCGACGTTATCGGCCACGCGCCGATCATCATCGTGTTGCTGGTGCTTGCGGGCGACGATGCGCGCATGGAGGTCAGGCGGAAACATCTGGTTCTGGCGCCCGTCGGCTATGCCGCCGCGCTCGTCGTATTTCTGGCACTCTATTACGGAGGCCATGCCGCGCTGTTCAACTCATCGATGCCGATTTGGGCGCAGGCGGCTCCGGCGCGGGCTGCGCCAGGGCAGGTTATTCCGGCGCAGGTTACTCCGGCGCAGGCTGCTCCGGCGCAGCCTTAGGCTCCGTTTATTCAGTCGACGTGAACGCTCAGCTTCATCTTTGGATGGATGCCGCACAGCACGTTAAAGTCGCCAGCCGCGGGAAATGTAATATCGACCTTGCTCCCCGGCTCCATATCTTTTGAGTCAAAGCGTAACGTATCCCCACTAATGTAAACGTGATGCAACAGATCGGCGTCGTCGTTAACGATACGCAGGGTTTCGCCGCGGCGGATGGAGATCTGGGTCGGCTGGAAATCGCGTCCGCGCTGCGACACCTGGTAAGTCGATGAAGACGCGTCTGAGCAGGCCGCGAGACCGATAATGCTCAACACGACTAATGAAGTCACAACACAACAATTTACGGATCGTTCAGCTTTTGAGCCAGGAAACCGCATTTTCTCCTCCGGTATTGGGCATTTCCACTCTCGAACGCCAGTGCAGCATCGCGCAGGGTGAAGAGGTCGCGTTAAGGCCACGTGTACGCGGCCCTTTCTGATCATCCGGCTAAGTCGAATCTTAACCAGGCATGGGCCAACCTCCGGCGATTGCAGGAGGAAACCTTTTGCCGGAACAGAGCCGCATCTACTCGGCGGTAGCCCGCGTTTGCCAGTGGTTCGACACGATCCGCGGCCGCATCCTCGTTGCTTTTCTCGCCATGAGCGTCATTACCGGGGCGCTCGGCATCTATTCCGCGCAAGGCATCAACCGAGCCGGCATGTTGGTCAGCCGGACTTACGATCAGTCCTTGATGTCGATCAACTATGCGCGCGCTGCGGCGGCGGATTTTGCTTCCATGAAAGCCGCCGTTGCGCGTCGGTGGGTCTTCTCCGACTCCGATATGCGGCAGCAGCTCGATGAAAGAATTGCCACGCTGCAGAAATTTATCGCCGACGATCTGGCGATAGCCGCCGAACGTTCGCTATCTGAGCGCGCCAGGCACGCGGTGGAAAACGTCAAACAGGCGATAGCCGCCTGGAGCGAAGCTCATTACCGCCTGACCGACGGGGAACAATCTGCCGCCGTCTGGCAAAACATCGATGCTCACGCCGCCGCGGTGGAGCAGCAGATCGACCTGTTAATCAACTATGTCGCAGGCGACGGCTTTACCTACCGGCAAACGGCGCGCGCGACCGTCGCTCTCGACAGGCAGCTCAACCTGCTAGCGGCACTATTGGCGGTTGTGCTTTCAGGCGTCGTGGCCTGGCAGCTCGGCCGCCGCATCATTGGTCCGGTCGCGGCGGCCTCCGACGTCGCCGAACGCATCGCGCGCGGCGACCTCGATGGCCGGATTCCGACCGGCCGCGGCGACGAACTCGGCACTTTGCTCAGTTCCATGGGCGTCATGCGCGACAACATTAAGCTGATGATGGAGGGCGAGGTGATGCAGCGCCGCTCCGCGCAGGCGCGCCTGGCGGATGCCCTAGCCAATTCGCGCGAAGGCGTGCTCATGATCGACACGGAAGGGCGCATCGCGCTGGCCAATACGCAGGCGGCGGACTTCTTGAACACGGAACGCGACCAGCTCCTGGGCGCCCCGTACGAGCAGCACGCTCTGGCCATCGAAGGTGTGGATACCGTCGGCACGGCTGCGCCGCGGGTCGATCTGAGCACCTATGCGACAGGCGAGACGCGCCTTCCCGACGGCCGCTGGCTTCGCTTCAGCCGAAGCCCCTCGCAGGAAGGCGGCTGCATCATTGTCTGCAGCGATATCAGCGTGATGAACGAACAAAAACTCAAGCTCGCGGCGATAAATCTGCGCTTCGACGTCGCGCTTGACAACATGTCGCAGGGACTGTGCCTCTATGACTCGGAAAATCGACTCAGCGTCGTGAACCGCCGGTTTTGCGAAATGTTCAAGCTTCCCCCGGAAAGTGTTCACCCGGGCATCACGTTCGGTGAGGTGCTGCAATTGAGCATCGCCGCCGGCAACCACCCAGGCAAGACGATATTTGACCTATTGGCGGAACCGCGGGTGTACGCCGGCAATACGTATTTCCAGGAACTGAACCAGCGCCGCGTCGTCGCAGTGGCGCATCAGCCCACAGTTGATGGGGGCTGGGTTGCGACCTATGAAGACATCACCGAACGCCGACAAGCGGAAGAGCGCATCGTTTTCATGGCACGCCACGATGCCTTGACCAAGCTGCCAAATCGCGTGCAGCTGGCGGAAAAAATTGATTATGCCGTCGCCCATCTCGGCCGCGGCCATCGCTTTGCGGTTTTCTGGCTCGATCTTGATAATTTTAAACAGATTAACGACACGCTGGGGCATCCGGTCGGCGATCTGGTTCTTTGTGCCGTGGCCGAACGGCTGCGAGCTTGCGTGCGCGAGGTCGACATGGTCGCGCGCTTTGGCGGCGACGAATTCGCCATCGTGCAGCAGGACTTCGAAGAGCCGGATCAGGTGACCATCCTCGCGCGCCGTATTACCGACGTTTTAAGCACCACTTACGAGATCGGCGACCATCGCCTCAATCTCGGTGTCAGCATCGGCATCGCCGTGGCGCCGGACGACGGCGTGACCTGCGACAAGCTCCTGAAAAATGCCGACGTAGCGCTCTATCGCGCAAAGTCGGACGGGCGCGGGACCTGGCGCTTCTTTGAGCCGGAGATGGATGCGCGTCTGCAGCGGCGGCGCAAGCTCGAACTCGACCTGCGCGAAGCCCTACCAAATGACGAGTTCAAGCTGTTCTATCAACCGATCTATAATTTGAAGAAAGACTCGCTTTGCGGCTTTGAAGCTTTGTTGCGCTGGCAGCATCCCACGCGCGGTCTGGTAACGCCGAACGAGTTCATTCCCATTACCGAGGAGATTGGGCTGATTACTTCGGTGGGAGAATGGGTGTTAAAGCAGGCGTGCTTAGAGGCTAAAACCTGGCCAGCGCAAATCAAGATCGCGGTCAACGTTTCTCCGGTCCAGTTCAAGCACGGCCGCTTGCTGCAGGCAGTAACAGAAGCCTTGGCGGCCGCCGAATTGCCGGCGGAACGTCTCGAGCTCGAAATCACTGAATCAGTCGTGCTTGCGCAAAATAAGGGAACGCTTACGACCCTGCATGCGCTGCGCGAGCTCGGCGTGCGGATATCGATGGACGACTTCGGCACTGGCTATTCCTCCCTGAGCTATCTACGCAGCTTCCCCTTCGACAAGATCAAAATTGACCAGTCGTTCATTCGCGATCTGGGAACGCGCGAGGCTTCCGGCCCGATCATCAAGGCTATTATCGATATTTGCAGCAGCATGGGCATGCTTACGACAGCAGAGGGGGTCGAAACCGCGGAGCAGCTGACGAAATTGCGACTCGAAGGCTGCGATGAGGTCCAAGGCTATCTATTTAGCGCCCCGGTGCCACCGTGGGAGATTGCCCGGTTGATCGACCGGTTTGATCGTATGGGCCACCGGGACGGGCCCCTAACACCTCACCAACCGCGTCTCCGCTTGCCGGCCGCGTGAGGCTGAGCTCAAGGAGCGTGATTGATCGCCCCAGAAAGCCAGTACGTTCGGTCAAAAGCGAAGAGGGACGCCGCCCTAATTTTCCTGTTTGCGGACTAGGGAATTTGCATTTTAAGGCCTGCCGCAGCACGACTATTTAGCGTCTCTCGGACGGCGAAGCCGAGATTCTGCAAAAATTCCCTGTTAAATTCCCTGTTTGCAGGGAAAAAACGCAGAGCAGGGTGCGTATACACTGCGTCGTCAGCCAGCCAGTGTGTCTCTCCTAATTGCATCGCCGGCGAGCCTAGTTAGCCCCCCAATTGGGGGCGTCTTGCTCGTCGTGTAGTCTCTGCGTGTTGCGGAATCGAACGGATATTCCCAACTTCGCGCTGAAGTCTCTGACGCAGGCGGGAGCAACCGGTATGGGTGCCACCGAAGGAGGTAACATGTTGAAGCTTTATCAAGACCACGACGGCACTGGAGAGACAACCTCCGACTCACGCCATAAGCTCGATCGCTTTCGGATGCCGGACATGACCGGAAAGACCTTCCTGGACATCGGCTCGAACGAAGGCTTGTTCCTCAACGCCGCCCTCCAACGTGGCGCCGTCAAGGCCGTCGGACTTGATCGGGACCAGCGGCGGCTCGATTTCTGCCGCGAACGCTATCCCGACTCCCGCATCGAGCTCCATTGCCAGACGTGGGATACGCTGCCTCCAGGCCTGTTTGACGTCGTTCTTCTCGCGTCCTCGATGCACTACGAACCCGATCCCGCCGCTCTCCTGCAGCGCATAGCGGATAAGCTAACGCCAGACGGCCTGCTCATCCTGGAACTGGGCGTCACGGCGGGACACACCATGGAGATGGTGCGGGTGGCGCGGCGCAATCGGGTCCTCTGGTATCCCACCGAGATGTTCTTGATGAACCGGCTGCTACGGCCGTTCGCGCCTCGGCGGGTGGCCAAGCCGGAATTGACCGGGGGGGACCCGGTCCCCAGATCGGTGTACCACTGCCTCAAGCGACTTCCCTTGGTCCTTGTCTTTCGGGGGCGCTACCGCAGCGGCAAGTCCAGCGCGGCTCGTCTGTTTGGCGGGGGAGCGACCAAGGTCATAAACTTGGACGCCTTCGTCGACAGGATGGTCGATGATGAATTTCCGCATGGCGATCTCGCAGCCTTCCTGGCTGAAAAGCACGATATGCCCACGCCGCGGATCATCCGCGAGATCGACAGCAAGGGATTGACTGAACAGTTCGTTGCTGTGTTAGCGGAGGCGATCGTTCCGTCCGATGAATCGGTCGTGATCGAAGGCTTCCTCACGGATGAACAGGTCGACGCCCTCGAGCGAGCGCTGGAGAAACGGGCGTGGCTGTGGGAGGCCAAGCGCCGTGGTCCTAAATGGAGCGAGATGCTCGCGAGCCAGGATGAGGGCGAGGACGAAACTATCGCACGCGAGCCCGCGAGGGACGACGAGCGGTTGCTGGCTCGGCAAGCCGCCCGGCGCGCCGCGCGCATGGCCGAGCGCGAACGTCGCCGCAAAGAAAGACTTCGATGAATTCGTGTCAGGGTCCCGATCGGAGAGGAGTGGTGTTGGTTCGCCCAAGTACAATCTGGAGCTTTCCGAAGTAGCGAGTGAAATTCCGCTGCTCACAGCGCACAAACCATCCGCCGCTTCAGAAGCCCCCAACTAGCCGCGCGTAAACGGCGTCTTTGAAAATTCGCCGTGACCAGAATATCCCGTTACGGACTTGGCCAATTGGCGTGGGTTCACGGGAAATTAAACCCTCAGCACGCCCGATGTTTTGGCAAGATGTGTCGCGATTGCATCCATAAGAGGTGGTGAGAGACAATCGTATGGCTCGAGTCCTAACTCTTCAAGCCGTTCGCGAATAGCTGTCATCTCCTCTGGCGGCACGCCTGATTCAATCACCGAAGAGACAAACGCAGCGAACTCTGGAGGCGGCCATCCCTCTTCTTCGAATAATTCCGGATGGATAAAATCCAGCCCGTAAAAGGGATGACTTTCATTCTCAATGCGGCCATACATGTGAACACCGCAAGACTTGCAGGCATGTCGTTGAATTGTAGCCTTCGGGTCGATCACACTCAATTTATCTGCATTCTTTGTGACGGAGAGTTTATCGCGGGGCACTACGGCAACGACGGAAAATTTCGCGTCACGGGGCTTCCAACATTTCGTGCAACCGCAAGCGTGATTATGTGCGATTTGGCCTTTAATCGTCACTACAACGGGATCTTTCGCGCAACGGCACTTCAGTATGCCACCTGCGAATTCCTTTTTACCCGCCTTAAACCCGCTATCGATCATGGGATGAAGCGACACTGCCATAAAATCCTCCCGAAGATTGTTCATAGCGTAGGCATTTTGGATTTGCCGGGACCGGTACGACCGGTCTCATCAAGCCATTTTTTATCCTTTAACGGACATTCGGGCCAGCAATTTGAATAGGAAGTTCGCGTTTGTGTAGGATGACCGCGAAAGCCTTATAAACTGGGCATTCGTAAAGACTAATCGCACACTGCACGCTCGGAAATCGGGAAATTCCCTGTAACATTCCCTGTTTGCAGCCCAAAGAATGGACAACACGGCGCGGTCATGGCGGTCCTGGTGCTCGAATGGGACGGGGCGCTTGGCGTCGCCAACTGAGGCGCTCTCGCGACAGCAATTTACCTGCCGTAGAAATTCACGCTTTCGTCTTGATCAAAGCGTTCCGCGCTGGTGGCGTAAGCCTGCGCAACTGTTTTCTGGACGTAACTTAAGCTTATCGCCGCAACTGCTGCCAGCGCGGCAGCCGCAGCAACTGCGGTACAAAAGACTTTCATTGGAGTCTCCTATTTAAACGGCTGAAGATGAGGGCCGGCCGGGCCATGGCGGTTCTGAGTGGCTGGGTAGGTCGGGTTGGGCCCACGGCTCACACCGCATATTCCTCGACTTCGACGAGCGTGAAGAACAGCGCCGGTTCGGCCGCTCGGTATCCAGCCGGCGTGTCCGCAGCCACCACCACGATCGGGATGATACGGAAGGCATGCGATCCACCTCTGGCTACGCCGAGCTCAGAGCCTTGCACATAAGCGGCGTCGACTACGCCGCAGGCACTCGGGTTTTTCTCCTCGTCATTGATGGCGCTGACTGCGACCTGCAGATCGCCATCAAACACTTGTGCGAACCGCTCCACCTGCTTTTGCGTGTCGCAGATCATGACTGGACCAGTTTCGATCTCATAGGCGTGCGCGGGCAGGCTTACGAGCGGCGACAGCAGCGGCAGTACGAAGGCTAGGGCGTATTTCATGACATTATCTCCTCCTCAACAAGGATTTCTCGACACTTTCCTTCTTCGATCCACTCTGGCGTGTGAACGACGAGCGCCAGCACTTTCATCGTCACCACGCTAACGCCGTATGGGCGGGCCGAGCGATCACGCGCATGTATGGAAAGCGCCTCAA
>JAXDOO010000153.1:0-3245 GCA_034668865.1 Alphaproteobacteria bacterium | reverse complement strand
ATCGAAGGCCTCTCCGGCATCGAGCTGAAGGGCCGCTCCATCGTGATCGGTGCAATGACGCGTCATTCCGAAGTAGCGAACTCTCCGGTGGTGAAGGAAAACCTGCCGGCGCTGGCGTACCTTGCCGGGGTGATTGGCGATCCCGCCGTGCGCCATCGCGGGACCATCGGGGGCTCGGTTGCCAACAACGACCCCACCGCCGACTATCCCGCCGGCTGCCTCGGCCTCGGCGCGACCGTCATCACCAACAAGCGCCGCATCCATGCCGATGAATTCTTCCAGGGCATGTTCCAGACCGCGCTCGAACCTGACGAGATCATCGTGCGGGTCAGCTTTCCGCTGGTGCAGAAGGCGGCTTACGAGAAATTCCGCAACCAGGCTTCGCGCTATGCGCTGGTCGGCGTCTTCGTCTCGAAACGCTCATCGGAAATCCGCGTTGCCGTTACCGGCGCGGGCGGCAACGGCGTGTTCCGGGTGACCCATTTCGAAGAGGCCTTGAAGAAGCGCTTCTCGCCGAAGTCACTCGAGGGGCTCACGGTATCTCCGGATGGCCTCAATGGCGACATCCACGGGAGCGCGGAGTATCGCGCCCACCTGATTGGCGTGATAGCCAGGCGCGCGGTCGCCAAGGCGACAGCGTAGCTAGGCGGCAGGACGCTCCAGCTCGCCCAGCAGATTCTGCAGATCGAGCCGGCGCGTCACCATCGCCAGCTTGCCTTCCGGGGAGCGCGGCCATTTTTCCTTCGGCTTGTCCCAGTAAAGCTCGACCCCATTGTTATCGGGATCGCGCAGGTACAGCGCCTCACTGACGCCATGGTCGCTCGCGCCGTCGAGCGGGATCTTCGCCTCGGCCACACGCCGCAACGCATCCGCCAGCAGCGCGCGCGTCGGATAGAGGATGGCGAGATGATAAAGGCCGGTGGTGCGCGGCGGCGGCGGCGAAGCGCCTTCACTCTCCCAGGTATTCAACGCGATATGATGGTGATAGCCGCCCGCCGACATGAAGGCCGCGCCCGGCATGCGCTGGGTCAGCTCGAAGCCGAGCACGCCGACGTAGAAATTCAGCGCGCGGTCGAGATCCGCGACCTTTAAATGGACATGGCCGATCCGCACGCCGGGATCGATGGTCTTATCGGCTTTGCTGTCGCTCATGGCGTCGACCCCGGCTTTCGTGGGAAGGTGCGTCGCCTTACATGTAGGAAGCCCGTTATAATGGGCAATGGAGGCGCGAATGCTGGCGCGTGACGAAGACATCCTCAAAGCCGCCGAAGACTGGCGCAAGGCCGGCCGCGGTGTGGCGCTTGCCACCGTGGTCGAGACCTGGGGCTCGGCCCCGCGCCCGGTCGGCTCCAATCTGGTCATTGATGACGAGGGCAATTTCCTCGGCTCGGTTTCAGGCGGCTGCGTCGAAGGCGCGGTGGTGACCGAGGCGATGGAGGTGATCGGCAGCGGCAAGCCGCGGGTGCTGGAATTTGGCGTCGCCGACGAGACGGCTTGGAAGGTCGGCCTGTCCTGTGGCGGCACTATCCGGGTCTTCGTGGAGAAAGTGGAGTAACCACGGTGTGGAGTGGGCAGTGACGATGTTGTCTTTCACCTCCCCCCTTGCGGGGGAGGTCGACCGGCGAAGCCGGTCGGGAGGGGGGTAGCCAACGTGCCGCATCGGCCCATCACTCCCTTTAACCGTGCACGATCACGCTCGCTTCGGAGCCAAATGACGAATGCGGAACGTCGCATCTGGATGCAATTACGGGCTCATCGTCTGTGCGGAATATCCTTTCGTCGGCAAGTGTCGATCGGGCCGTACATTGTTGACTTTGTTTCTTTTGATAAGCGGTTGATCGTCGAAGTTGATGGTGGCCAGCACGCATCGACACAGGCGAGGCGGGATCGAATTTGCGATACCTGGTTGCGTGAGCAGGGCTTTACGATCAGGCGTTACTGGAACAACGATATCTTTGAGAACATGGATGGCGTGCTAGAGGACATTGTCGCTGCGTCCAAACAACGACCCCCCTCCCTAACCCTCCCCCGCAAGGGGGGAGGGGATACGCGCGGACTCGTGGAGGGGTCGCGATGAAGCTCGACATCCTCTCCACACTGAACGCCGAACGCGCGGCCCGCCGCGCGGTCGCCGTCGTCACGGATATCGCCAGCGGCGCGCAGCGGCTGGTGAAAGCCGCGGAAATTTCCGCCGATCCCTTGCGCGACGTGCTGGAAAAGCACCTGCACAGCGGCAAGAGCGGCATGGAGGAGGCGGCCGGCGATCGGGTTTTCATCACCGTGCATGTGCCGCCGTCGCGTCTCGTCATTACCGGTGCCGTTCATATCAGTCAGGTGCTGGCGCCGATGGCGCGCATGCTCGGCTATGACGTCACCATTGTCGATCCGCGCACTGCCTTTGCCACGGTCGATCGCTTTCCTGAGGTACAAGTGATTCCGGACTGGCCGGATGTGGCGTTGCCGCCGCTTGGCATCGACCATTACACCGCTTTCGTCGCTCTCACCCATGATCCGAAGATTGATGATCCGGCCCTGCTGCATGCGCTTGCGCGCGACTGTTTCTATATCGGCGCGCTCGGCTCGAAGAAGACGCATGCGCGGCGTGTCGCCCGGCTGACGGAGCAGGGCGTGAGCGAGGCGGACATCGCCCGTATCCAGGCACCCATCGGCCTTTCGATCGGCGCCGTGTCGCCGGCGGAAATCGCCGTCGCCATCATGGCGCAGATTACCGCGCGGCTGCGCCAGCCCGCCGGGGCTGCGAAATGAAATTTGGTCCGGTCGCACCGAAGGACGCGCTCGGCGCCACCGCCGTTCACACCCTGCGGCAGGGCTCGCTGGTGCTGAAGAAAGGCACTGTCATCGGTGATGCCGAAGTGGCTGCGCTGGAAGCCGCCGGCGTTGATGAAATCGTGGTCGTGCGGCTGGAATCCGGCGACGTGTCGGAAGACGTCGCCGCCGCCGAGATCGCGCGCGCGGTCGCCGGCGAGGGGACGCGCACCGACCGCGCCTTCACCGGGCGCTGCAATTTGTTTGCCGGGGAGGCCGGCGTGCTGGTGGTCGACAAGGAAGGCATCGACCGGCTCAACCGCATCGACGAGGCGATCACGCTCGCCACTTTGCCGGCACATAAGCCGGTGGTGGCAGGGGAGATGATCGCCACGGTGAAGATCATTCCTTTCGCGGTCGCTGGTACGCATCGCGACGCGGCACTGGCTATCGCGCAAGGCAAGCCGCTGATCCGCATC
>JAXDOO010000152.1:0-4523 GCA_034668865.1 Alphaproteobacteria bacterium | reverse complement strand
CGCAAAACCGGTGCCCACTTTTGCTGATCGCGCGCTGATGCGCTACCGCACGGTATGAACTACCGGCACGAATTTCATGCGGGCAATTTCGCCGACGTGGTCAAGCACGCAACGCTGGCGCGTATCGTCAGCCATCTGCGGGAGAAACCCGCGCCGTTCCGGGTGATCGACACCCATGCCGGCGCGGGCCTTTACGATCTCAGCGGGCCTGAACCGGCGCGCACCGGCGAATGGCGGGAAGGGATCGGGCGTCTGCTGCAGGCTGAGCTAGCGCCCGAGGTGAGCGCGCTGCTGTCGCCGTATCTCGATGCGATCATGGCCCTCAACCCCGCGGGTCGGATCAAGCTCTATCCCGGCTCGCCGCTTCTGGTGCGCGCCTGGCTGCGCCCGCGCGACCGGCTGATCGCCTGCGAGCTGGAGCCGCGTAGCGCGGCGGCACTCAGCAAGAACCTGGCGAGCAGCACCCGCGCCAAGGTTTTGACGATCGACGGCTGGACCGCGCTGTCAGCCTATCTGCCGCCCAAGGAGCGCCGGGGGCTGGTGCTGATCGATCCGCCCTATGAGGCGCCGGACGAGTTCGCGCGGCTTGCGGAAGCTTTCAAGCAGGCGCAGCGCAAATGGGCGAACGGGATCTATTTGCTTTGGTATCCGATCAAGGACCGGCGCGGCCCGGATGCCTTGGCCAAGCGCCTGAAAGCGCTACGGATTGGCAAGATTCTTCGGGCCGAATTGACCACCGCGCGCTTGCCTGCCGCGGACCGTTTGACCGGAGCGGGGCTGATCGTCGTCAACCCGTCCTGGACACTGGAGCAGGAATTGGCCGTGCTGCTTCCGGCGCTCGCCGGATGTCTGGCGCCGGGCCAAGGCGGCTTCCGTTTGGACTGGCTGGCCCGCGAAATTTAAGCGCGCCTGCCGTTCGCCTCTTTCCACCATGCTCTTGTTGGTTTACCGCTATAGCGCTGGCTGGATATTCCGCCTCCGTTAAGGGGGCCGGCGGAACCGAGGCCGTGGGGGCTGTCGTTTCTCCGAACAGGAGTTCGGTTGAGCCGTCGAACCGCAGGGGGGCGGGCGGCGATGCAGGGCGTGGGGAGGGGGTTCCCGATGGCGCAGACGGGTATTGTGAAGTTTTTCAATAGCGAACGAGGCTATGGTTTCGTGAAGCCGGACGACGGTGGGCGTGACGTCTTCGTGCACATCACCGCGGTGGAAAGTGCGGGGCTGAAATCGCTGAACGAAGGCCAGCGGCTCACCTTTGAGATTGAGCCTGACAAGAAGGGCAAAGGCCCCAAGGCGGTGAACCTGGTGATCACCGGCTGAGATTTTCAGTCGCTCTATTGATCGCCATCCTTCGACTGCAATGCGTGGTGCGGATATCTTCCGCCCGATCGCGCGCGATTGCATCATCAAGCAAACAAAAAACCCCGGCGCGTGCGCCGGGGTTTTTGCTTGACAGCAAGTTTGGTGTTTAGAAGCGATAGTTCAAACCTGCCCGAATGATATGCGCGTTGAACTCCACATTGTTGGGCCCGCCGGGGCCGCAACGCCTGCCGCAGAAATTGTCCAAATCGCCAAGATCGACATAGAGATATTCCAGTTTTGCGGTCCAGGGCGCGGTGAGCGCAAACTCCATGCCGGCGCCAAGCGTCCAGCCCGCCTGCATCTCGCTCCTGTCCGGCGCGCCGGCCGCTCTTGTTACGCTCACATCGCCATAGGCAAGACCGCCGGTGACATAGGGCATAAAACGATCCATCGCCAAGCCGACGCGGCCGCGCGCGGTACCAAACCAGTCGATGCTTGCGTCGCAGCGCAGGCCGCGGCGGCAGACGTCGCCGTCGGACTCGATTCCGCTCCAGGCGATATCGGCTTCGAGGCCGAATACGACCTGGTTCATTTGCCAGTTGTAGCCGACGGTGCCGCCGACCAGCCCGCCGGAGCCGTCGGTATCCGCGCCCCAGCCCCAGCCAGCATTGAGGCCGACATAAAAACCGGTCCAGTTATAAGCCGCCACATAAGGCACCGGCGCTGCCACCGGGCGTTCGACCACGCGGCGCGGAATATCGGCCGCAGACGCAGAGCCCATCAGCGCGGCCAAGGCCACGCCTGCAAGAAGTACGCGTTTCATCACTGATCTCCCTCTTTGTAACCGTGCGCCGACCAGCGCGCCGACACAGGTTCTGCAGCCACAACGTGGCCTTTGGTGGGAAGTTCCTGGGGGAAGTCGCGGCGAAGGAAATGCACACCGGGTGTGACTTTTACTCCACAGCTTGGTCCGTCCGCAGAACTCGTTTCATTCAACCGCCCAGGTTGAAGATTACGCACACAGTATTCGTAAATCTCTGGCTGTCTAGTGCACTAAAGCCACAGGCCCATTTCAAGTTATTATCACGTAAATGACTGATTAATGCCGGGAAGTCGCCGTATTTCAGGCTTCAAAAGGTAGAATAATACTGCGAATCCTATTGCAAATACGCTGCAGCAAAGAAAAAGGGCCTCGCCGCAGCGAGGCCCTTCCCCCGGCCCCTTTGGTATTCAGAATTTGTAATTCACGCCCGCGCGCAGGAGGCTGGATTCCAGGCCATGCGACGTTCCGGTGAAATACATGTGGTCGGTCAGGTCGAGGTAGAGATATTCGACCTTCGCCGTCCAATTCTGGGTGAGGCCGACTTCTGCGCCGACGCCAAGCGTCCAGCCAAATTGCGTCTGGCTCTGGGACAGGCCGCCGGCAGTCAGTTCAACGCCGCCGTAGGCAAAGCCGCCAGTGCCATAGGCCAACACATTGTTCATGGCGTAGCCGACGCGGCCGCGAGATGTGCCGAACCACGTATTGCGGAATTTTAGCGGCGCGACCGCGTCCTCGGCATTGGACCACTGGACATCGGTTTCCACGCCGAGCACCAGTTGGCTATGCTGCCAGTTGTATCCCGCCTGCAGGCCGAAAGCGCCGCCGCTTGGTTTGGTGGGAGCGATATCGCCCCATTGGTAACCGAGATTGCCGCCGATATAGGGACCCATCCAATTATAGGCGGCATAGGCCCGAGCGGGGGCCGCATAGGGACGGGATATGCCGGGAATATCGGCGGCGTGCGCCGCGCCGATAGCTCCGAGTAGGACGAGCCCCGCCAGTGCGATCGCTTTTTTGCTCATCGTTACCTCCACGCGCTGCCCCGCGGAACACACGGAGCTGCAAAACTCAAATTGTACCTGGGCTGTTATCGGGATCTTCAGGTTAAGCGTTTGTGAATCCGGAAAACGGCGAGTCTTTCATCCCTAAGGAACCGTATCTTTCCGAGATTTCCGTTGGCGGTGCATTTACTATGATTGCTTCCGCCCCCTTGCTGGCTAAATTGCCAGCGCACGCAATCAGCGGTCACGCATGCCCACGTCCGCCCTTCATGCCGCGCCGCGCGCTGCCCTTGTGACCGGCGGCGCCAAACGCGTCGGCCTCGCCATCACCCGCGCACTGGTGGACGCCGGCTATGCGGTCGCCGTCCACGCCAATTCCTCGCGTGCGGAGGCGGAAGCGGTCTGCGCGGAGATTCGAAGCCAAGGCGGGCAGGCGCAGGCGGTGCAGGCCGATCTCAGCGACCATATGCAAGTGCTCAAGCTGATGCCTTCCGCCGTCGCCGCCGTCGGGCCGCTGACATTGCTGGTCAACAATGCCAGTATGTTCGAGGCCGACGACATTGCTACGCTCGGCCGCGACTTGTTTGATCGCCATGTGGCGATCCATGTGCGCGCCCCATTGTTCCTCGCGCAGGCTTTTGCCGCGCAAGCGCCTGACGATGCCGACGCCTCAATCGTGAATATGCTGGACCAGCGGGTGCTCAAGCCAACGCCGCTGTTCCTGTCTTATGCGCTGAGTAAAAGCGCGCTTTATGCCCTCACCACCATGCTGGCGCAGGCGCTGGCGCCGAAAGTCCGGGTCAACGGCGTGGCGCCGGGGCCCACGCTGCCAAGCCGCCGGCAATCGCAGGAAGATTTCGCCCGGCAGTCGGCGCAACTTCCGCTCGGCCATGGCACGACACCGGAGCAACTGGCGCAGGCGGTGCTGTTCCTCGCTGGCGCGCCGTCGATCACCGGCCAGACCATCGCGGTCGATGGCGGCCAGCATCTGGCCTGGCAGACGCCGGACGTCGCCGGCATCGAAGAATAGCTGCTATCCCCTGCGTCGCTCTGGTCCGCGCGCTCGCCAGCCCTTATTTTCCAGCCATGAACGGCAGCAAGAAAGACATCGATCCCGCGGCCGATATCGTCGAGGAGGACGAGGAAGCCAGCCTGCCGGAGGTCGAGGAAAGCAGCGTCCTTGATCTCGAGACCCCCGCCGGCCCGCTCGCTGCGGGCCGCGCCGCTATTCTGCGCCATGCCAGGCATGCGCCGGCCTCGCCCGGCGTCTATCGCATGATCGATGCGGCCGGCGAGGTGCTCTACGTCGGCAAGGCGAACAACATCCGGAAGCGCATCGTGGCTTACACGCGGCCCACCGGCCACGACAGCCGCATCGAGCGCATGATTGCCGCCACGCA
>JAXDOO010000151.1:0-7310 GCA_034668865.1 Alphaproteobacteria bacterium | reverse complement strand
AGCCCCGAGAGCGCGGGTGGAGGGAGGAAAAGGGCTAAACGGAGTAGAGCCGCCAATCGCCGTGCTGTAGTTGCCAGCAGCGCTTGACCTGGCACCGATTGCCGTCGAGTAAACTCCGGTTCCACCGCCGCCAGCAATCCAGCCCACCCTGACTGCGCCTTCGTTGCCGTCGTCAGGGACGTTGCTATGCCCGATGACTATCTGCCCCGTCCGCACTGCTCGCGCGCCAGAGCCTAGACCGACAGCAAATTTTCCCGCTGCTGCCCCGTCTCCAACAGCAACCCCTCCATCCGCTGGGGCGTGCGCTTGGCACCTCGCACTTGTGAGCAGATCGGTTTGCTCGGCATTGCCCGAGTTACAGCCGGCGATCGCAGGCGCGGCGAACGCCAGGGTGCCGGCAGTGAACGCACAGGTTGCAAACTGCACGATGCGATAGCAGTGGTGCGGTTCGCTGATGCGCGGCCCCGGCAACCAGCTTGGGTCACGTATCGTACGAGCTACGGTGTAACCGGCACATGATGTGTATGGCATCGGTCGCCCCCTGGTTTTGCGACCCCGGCCCAGGGCCGCGATGAGCGGTAGTATTGCACGATCTCGAAGGGGCATGCCGTAAGCATTTTGGGACGTCAGGGCTAGAACGGATTCCTATTTCGCCCTGAAAGCCCCGTTCGCTACACTGCCACGATGGAGCGTCGGATAGGCGGCGTGCTAGTGAACGGCCGCAAGCGCGGCATTGGCCTCAGAGCGGATGCGCTCGACCATGGAGCGCAGCCCGTTTGAGCGCTGCGGCGTGAGGTTTTCGCGCAGGCCGAGCTGGTCGAACAACCCCAGCGCGTCGACGGAAAGAATGTCGCGGGCCGGCTTGCCGGAATAAAGCGCGAATAGGATGGCAATCAGCCCGCGCACGATATGGGCGTCGCTGTCGGCGAGAAAGGTCATCACCGGCCCATGCTCGCCGTTCGGCTGCATCCTGGTGCTCAGCCATACCTGACTGGCGCAGCCCTGCACCTTGTTGCTTTGCGTGCGCGCCTCTTCAGGAAACGGCGGCAGGCTGCGCCCGAGCTCGATGACATAGCGGTAGCGGTCATCCCAGTCATCGAGGAGCGAAAAATTTTCAGTAATCTCATCTATCGTCAATGGCATGTGCTGGCTGCAAACAAACAGTGGCTGCGCACTATATAGGATGCGTGTGCCGCCAGCGCCGCAAAAAGGTGCTAGGCAGGCCATCAAACAGGCGTCATGGAGCGGGATTCGCGGAAGATTAAGCCTAGGCGGGATGCTTGCCGCGCGGATCCGGGCGCGGCAGCGGGTTGCGCCAGGCCGGCGTGCGATCGGTCGGCGAGAGAGTGTCCTGCGAGTTTTCGCTCGCTTCGCGCTTGCGCGTACTGGTCTGAGTGACCGAGCCGGTCTCCGTCGGCGCCAGGGCGTTGGTCAAGAAATCATACAGCATCTTTGCGCCGGCTTGCGCCTTGTAACCGAAGGCCACCGCCGCCTGTGAGCCAACCGTGCAGGCCTCCGGCTGGCGGGCGCAGAATCGCCGGATGTCAGACACCGCGGCTGACGCGGCGGAAACTGCCTCCGCGGTTTCGAGGGTCGGCACCGATTGCGACTGCCGCGACCCGGTCGGGAGCAGCACAATGACGATGCTCAGCCAAAATGCCGCGCGAAGGAGAAAAAACATGGCCTTCCCTTTGGCTCATCGCCTTTTTCAGCTTATTTGAGTTGAACCTAACGGGTAGCCTTGAAGCGCCAGTTCCTAGAAGGCGTGGGTTTTTGCCCATATTCGAGGCGAATTAGCCCAAAATTTGAGTAAAATTGGACGCATGGCGGCGAGAGCCTCGGAATCTGAACGATTCAGCGACGTTGACGCGCAACTTCCATTCGGCAACAGACCGTTCACCATGGCGATGAAATAGCGCCACTTCCGCCCCCTTCCGGCGAGATAGCAGGCCGAATACGGTGCTCCGGCGGCGAGCTTTTAGCTTTGATTTAAGTGGCCTCTGACACGATCCCGCGTAAATAAGGGAGCGCGTCTGGCCCACAGGCGTGCCTGTGGAATTGTGAATATCCTCGCGCCGGTACGCGACTACATCGATGCCTTGGTGCATCCGACGGCGCGCCAGGACGCCCTGGTGGCGGCGCGGCACCGCGCCTTCATCGCGCCGCGCCTGCTCGGCAGTTTCGCGGCGCTGGCGGCGTTTCCGCTTTATCTCACGATGCGGGGAATTCCGAGCGCGATCGAGATCGGGATCGTCGCTTGGCTGGTCGCGCCGATCCTGGTCGCCTATTTCCTTTCGCGCACCGGCCATTACGAGGGCGCGCATATGCTGTCCTCGCTCGCGCTCACCGGCTTGGTGGCGGTCGTGGCTTTCAATAGCGGTGGGCTTGCTTCATTTGCGGCAGTCTGGCTGGTGATCGTGCCGCTCGAGGCCGCGCTGTCGGCCTCCCGTCGCGTGGTGGCGGCAGCGGCGGTTTTTACGATCGGCGCCACCGTTTTTTTGTTCGTCCTCGGCGTCACCAAACTGCTGCCCGGCGCCAACCTGGCCGATGGCCCAATGCTGGCTGCCTTGGGCATCATATCCGCAGTCCTGTATGCCACCGGTGTCGCGCTTGGCGGTGAAGCGCTTGCGCGCACCGGCTTTTGGCTCCGTTATGCCGAAGACGACGGTTATCAGTGGCTCGTCCGCCACATGACCGACGTCATTACGCGGCACGGCCGCAACGGCGCGGTATTGTCGATCTCGCCCGCCGCGGAGCCGCTGTTCGGCGCCAAAATACGCGACCTGCTGGGCCATGGTCTGTTCGATCGGGTGCATGTGGCTGATCGCCCCGCCTACCTGACGGCGCTGGCGAGTGCCGCGGCCGACGGGACGGTCACAACGGTTGAATTCCGGGTGCGGCGCGGCACTCCGGAAGACGCCCGTGAAATCCAGTTCCTCTGGATCGAGATGCGTTGCCGCCCAATTGCGGCGACGAACCAAAGAGTTGACGAGCGGAGCGATGTCGTTGCGGTCTTGCGCGACATTAGCGAGCGCAAGGCGCAGGAACAGGTTCTGGCGGAGGCGCGCGCGGAAGCCGAGCGCGTCAGCGCCTCCAAGTCGCGCTTCGTCACCACCATGAGCCACGAATTGCGTACCCCGCTCAATGTCATCATCGGCTTTTCTGAACTGCTGGCGAAGCAAGCGCCGGTGGCACTCGATGCCGCGCGCCGGGAGGAATATGCGCAACTGATCAACGAGTCCGGACGTCACCTGCTTTCGATCGTCAACGGGATTCTCGACATGTCAAAGATCGAGGCCGGGATTTTCGAGATTACCCGGGAAACCTTTGCGCCGGCGCAGGTCGTCGCCAACTGCTGCGAGCTGATGGCGCTGAAGGCGAGTCAGGCCGGCATTGCGCTGGAGCGGCAGATCGAGGCCGACATACCAGAAATACTCGCCGATAAGCGCGCGGTGAATCAGATCCTGCTGAACCTGCTCTCCAACGCCGTCAAATTTACCGAGCGCGGCGGCCGCATCAGCGTCAAAGCGGCCCGTGAAGGCGCGTTCGTCGCGTTCGAAGTGGCAGATACCGGGGTCGGCATTGCCGCGGTGGATCTGCCGCGCGTCGGCGAGCCGTTCTTTCAAGCCGGAGCTTGCTACGAGCGGCGGCACGAAGGCACTGGGCTCGGTCTCTCCATTGTCAAAGGCTTGGTGAAACTGCATAGCGGCGAGATCGATATTCGCAGCCGTGCCGGCAAAGGCACCCACGTGATCGTGCGCCTGCCGGTCGACGGCGAGCCGGTGCACAAGTCCCAGCCGCCTCGCGCCGTCTCGCCAGTTCTCATTGAACCAATCGCAGCTGATTACCGGGTGAAGAAAATTGCGTAGCACAACTCACCGCGCTTCCTCGCGCAGAGATGTTATGGACGACGACGCGCCGCAGCGCGGATTTTTCCGCAACTGGCTGCCGCGGCGACCGAGGGATACCGTCTGCCTCGGCCTGGCGGTGGCAGCGGCGGGATTTATCCTCGTCAATGCGCTGTTCCTGCAAAGCGGCCGGCATCCGGCGCCGATCTTTACTGAAGTGGCGCAACGTGCCGCGCCGACGACCGGCAGCATTCCCATGCCGCCGCCCAAACCGCAGGCGGGCGCACGCCTGCCGGCGGCGACGCTGCCGGCTGCGCCGGTTAAAACCGCCGCCGCGCCACGCGCCGACAGCCGTACTGATCCCATCGCCGACTTGTTGGAACCATCCAGCCGGACCGCCGCCGTGCAACGGGCGCTCGCGGAATTCGGCTACGGCCAGATCAAACCGACCGGCACCGTTGGCCCGGAGACCCGAGCGGCGATCGAGAAATTCGAGCGCGAGCGCAAGCTGCCGGTCACCGGCCGGATATCGGAGCGCTTGACGCGTGAGCTGTCGGTTATGAAGGGCGGCCCGCTCTAGCGCATGATCCCGAAAAGTGGAAACCGGTTTTCGGATCAGATCATGCGCGGCTTTTTAGGGCGCAGGTTGCACGCGGTTGCCTGCCGCGCCCGATAACGGCATATCTCGCCGATGCGCCTGAAATCCGGGATTTGGGTTGCCGGCTATATCCGCCGCTGCCACGCGGAGGGGGCTTTCGCGGCTGTACGCCGGCGCGGCGCCGAGGAAGCGGGCGCCATTTTCATCAAGCTCAACCGCCTCGATGGCACCGCCGAAATTTATAGTCCGGCGCCGCAGACCGCGTTCGAGGAGTCGCATCCGGCGGATCGCGCCTTCAGTCCCGGCTTGCCGGCGCAGCCTGCGCCTGAGGCGGATGTGGAAGCCTATCTCACGCGCCAGATCCGCTTCGATCCGGACGTCTGGATCGTGGAGGTGGAAGATCGCACCGGCCGGCACTTCCTCGACCACATCGTGCGATAAATCCCGCTTTCGAAGCGTCCGATTAAAGGAGCATTAACCATCCCGGCTCCTTAATACCTCGCGTGGCCTGCTGAATTGCCAGCGATAGGGCTGCGGGTTGGGGGAGAAGCCAAATGGGACTGGTCATCAGGTTCCCTGATGTTTGGCGTAACAGTCGGACCACGACATTGCCGGGTGAAACTGCGAGGGTCATCATTCTTCCGGTGGTGCGGATCGAGCGTGAGGCCGAGACAGCAACCGAGCCGGGCAACTCTCGTCCGTCCATCCGCCGACGCAAACGGCCGGCTTCCCGCGCCTGAAGCGGGCGCTTTCAAACGCGCTGCGTGCGGGATGCGCCAATTCCGCAGCCGCTAGGACTGCGGGCGGCAGCGGCCGGTGGTCAGCGCGGCGCGCGCCATCGGCATCAAGCCGGGCTCCGGCGCCAGCGCCTTCATCACGATAATGCCGGTCACCGTCGGCGATTCCACGATCAGCCGGTCGGCCGCCGTCACGTCTTCCTCTTCCGGCATTTCGTTGTGCTGCTCCTCGGTCATCAGATTGAGCTCGATCAGGCGCCGGCCGGCGGCGCGGTCGTTGATGGCGTAATAGGCGCGGCCGTAGCGGGTATAGAAGGACACCGAAGTATAGGCCTGGCTGACATTGAGCGAGAGCTGCAGCGGGCCTTGCGAAAGATCGTAACGGCAGATCGCGGTCGCGAAGGCCGGATCCAAATAAGGCAGGAGCATCTTGTCGGGGGAAGCCTCCGGCAGCGCGGTCACCGCATTGACCGTCGTCACCGGAACCAGCCGGGAATAGGCGTCCTGCGTCGCGGTGCGCGGCAGCCAGAGTACGGTGGCCAGATGTACGATGCCGCCGAGAAGAACGCCGCCCAACAGCCATAGCAGCCACCGCGTCATGCGCATTCCCTCGCCGTGATCGCGGGCATCGGCGCTTCACGCCCGGCGCGCGTCGCCACGCCCACCGGCGTGTCATAGAGGCGCAGCACCAGGATGTAACGGCCCACGCCGCCGGTCGGCAGCCAGTTGCCGTAGCGTGCGCGCGGGCCGATGCGGATGGTGAAGCTGCCGTCGCTCGATCGGATGATTTCCTGACTGGTGAAGGCGTAGCGGTTGATCGAGTTGGCGACCAGCTTTCCTTCCAAGTCATACAGCGTGAGCGTCCAGAAGCGGGCGGTTGGCGTGATGCCGCTGATATCGACATCGCAGCGCCCGTCGAAAGTTTTTCCCTGATCGTCGGCATGGGCAAAAAAGGCGACGCCGTCACCGACGCCGATCGGCAATTCGCCGGAGCGCGCGATCATCGCCCGCGCATAAGGATCGATGCCTACCGTGCCGGTGCGCGGCCAGGCGGTCCAGGCGCCGATGGAGACCGCGCCGAAGGCGGCGCCGCGCGTCAGCGACAGCCAGGTGACGCCGAGGCCGACGGCGGCGGCGACGGCGAAAGCCAATAAAGTTCCGAAGAAAAACCGCACCGTTCAGATCCAGCTGGCGAGCGAGAAAGAAAGACGCAAAAGGACTCGAAGGATCAATTGCCTTGCACGGCGGCGCCGGGTGCGCGCGGGCCGGCGGCGGCGAACGAGCCGGGATTTTGCGCGGCGGGCGCGCTCGGGGCGCCGATCGCGGAAACGCTGCTCGGCGGCATCGCGGTACGGGCATCGTCCATCATGCGCTCGATCCGCACCAGAATGCCGGCCGCATTCTTGGTCAGCAGCGTCGGCCGCGGCGCCGCAGGGGCGGGCGCGGCGGCAACCATGGCCTGTGACCGCGGCGGCGGCGGCGTTGGCGCGACGCCAATCAGCGGCTTTAGTTCGATGCCCTGATGCGCATAGGCCATGATCTGGCCCCAGGTCTGCGCCGGCAAAGTGCCGCCGGTCATTTTCTTGGTGGGGTGGTAATCGTCGTTGCCCATCCAGATGCCGCCGACGTAATTGCCGGTAAAGGCCACGAACCAGGCGTCGCGGAAAGCGTTGGTGGTGCCGGTCTTGCCCGCGACCTTGACGCCGTCGAGCAGCGCGCGCTTGCCGGTGCCTTCCTCCACCACCTTGTTCATCATGAAATTCATGTCCCGGGCGACCTGTTCGGGCATCACCTGCCGCGGCTTTGGCCCGTCACGGTCGAAGCGCCAGATCACCTCGCCGTTGCCGGTGCGCACTTCCAGGACGGCATGCGGGGTGACCGCCTTGCCGAGATTGGGGAAGGTGGCATAGGCGCCGACGTGATCGAGGATGGTGACTTCGGCGGCGCCGATCGGCAGCGAGGTGGAGTCGGGCAGCGGCGTACGCAGGCCCATGGCCTTGGCGAGCCTGATGATCTTCTGCCGCCCGGCCTTCGGACTGCCGTCGCCGATGGCGATCGAGAGCTTCACCGCGATGGTATTGATCGAACGCGTGAGCGCGGCGGTGAGCGACATCGATCCGGAATAGC
>JAXDOO010000150.1:0-2555 GCA_034668865.1 Alphaproteobacteria bacterium | reverse complement strand
ACGCTGTGCACATCATCGGGCCCGACCCGGGCGATGTCGGCGGCATCGCGGAGCTGAAATGGATCGCGGAATACGCCGACCTGCATGGAATTTTGATTGCGCCGCACGGCACCGCCAATGGGCTGCTCGGCCTCGCCGCGCTGGTTCAGGTCTGCGCAACGCTGCCGCATAATTTCATCGCCTTCGAATACACGATCGGCGAACCGAATTGGTGGTACGAGATCGTCGACGGGCTGCCCGACCCCATCGTAAAGGACGGGATGATCGCCGTCTCGGACCGCCCGGGCATGGGGGTCGATCTGATTCCGGAGAAGGCGCAGGATTATCTCGGCGATGATGACCGCGACTTCTTCAGCTGATCCCGGGCCCTTCCCTATTCGGCCCCCTTGGCGGCCCTAGTCCCAGACCGGCGCCTTGGTTGGATTGACGATACGGCCACCCCTGTCGAGCGCCGCGATTTCGTCCATCTCGGACTCCGAAAGCGGCAAATCCATTGCCTTGATGTTGCCTTCCAAATTCTCCCGGCGGCTAGAGGCCGGTATGACGATGATGCCGAGGGCAAGCAGCCAGGCGAGCGTCACCTGCGCGGGCGTTGCTCCGTGGCGTCCGGCGATCCGCTGCAGCATTGGATCATCGGCCACCGTGCCCTTGGCTAGCGGCATATAGGCGGTGACCGGAATGTTGTTGCTGCGGCAATAGTCGCGAAGCCGCCGCTGCTGCAGGAAGGGATGCAGCTCGACCTGATCGGTGGCGATCTCTCCGGGCCCGAGAAGCGCGATCGACTTTTCCAGATGGGCGATGGGGAAATTAGAGACGCCGATCAGGCGCGTCATTCCCGTCGCCTTCGCCTCCGCCAGTGACCCCATGTAGTCGGCGAGCGGCACGGCGTCGCCCGCCGACGGCCAGTGGATCAGCGTGAGATCGATCCGATCGACCCGGAGGTTCTCCAGGCTTCTGCGCAGGCTCGGCATGAAATCCTTCGTCGCAAGATTGATATCCGCCACCTTGGTGGTGATGAATATGTCCGAACGAGGCAGACCGCACTCGGCGACGGCCCGGCCGACCACTTCCTCCGTCTCGTAGGTCTGCGCAGTGTCGAGGTGCCGGTAGCCGAGCTCCAGGGCCGTCAGGATGGCGCGGAGGCCGGCTTCGCCGGTCCGGCCATAGGTGCCCAAGCCCATTTGCGGAATGCCGTTCATTGTTCGCGACGTCACAGCAGGACCTTTCTGGATTTAATGCTCGGACCGAGCGGCTGGCCGCGGGCTGAGCCGTGCTCGCTAGCCTTTCACTGCGCCGGCTGTCATGCCGCCAATGAACAGGCGCTGCATGGCGAGGAACAGGAAAGCGATCGGCAGGGTCATGACGACCGAGGCGGCCATTACTGCACCCCAGTCGGTGTTGAACTCGGTGGAAAACTCAGCGATGCCGATCGGCAGCGTCTTCACCCGCGAATCCGTCGCAAAGCAGAGGGCGAAGATGAACTCGTTCCACGTCGTCACGAAGGCGTAGACGACGATTGCCACCACGCCGGGCAGAGAGAGCGGCAGGGTGATGCGGAACAGGATGCCGAGGCGGGACGCGCCATCGATGATCGCCGCCTCCTCCAACTCGATCGGGATCGCGCGAAAATAGCTGGTCAGCATCCAGACGCTCAGCGGCAACGTCAGGATCGTGTAGACGAGGATCAGGCCGAGATAGGTATTGACCAGACCGAGATAACGTAACGTGATGAAGAGCGGCACGATGATGGCGGCGGTGGGCAGCAGCTGCCCGACAAGCACGAAGGCCTGGTAACCGCTCTTGCCGCGAAAATTGAAGCGGGCAAAGCCGTAGGACGCGAAGATCGCCAGGCCGATCGCGATCGCTGTCGAGCCGAGCGAGATGATGACGCTGTTCAGGAAATATCGCGGGATGTTCGAATTGAACATCACCGTCCGGTAGTTGTCCAGGGACGGGGTTTCCGGGAACCAGATGGGCGGCACGGTATAGAGCTCGCGCAGCGTCTTGATCGACGACAGCCCCATCCACAGGAACGGGAACAGGCAGACGACGATGAGGAGGAGCACGGCGAATGCCAGCACCGCCCGGGAGAGGAACAGTCGACCGCCGGTGTCGCCCACGCGTGCTTCTGCCGCCGCCATCAGGCTTTCTCCTCCTTGGGCACGCCAAATGTGCGGATGTAGATGGCGACGATGACCGCCGCGACGCCGAAGAACATCACCGACAAAGCGGCAGCCTCGTTGAACTGGAATGATTCGAAGGCGTGCCTGAAGATCTGGATGGGCGTGATCAGCGTGCGGTTGGCCGGCCCGCCGCGCGTCATCGTGTAGATGATGGTGATGGCGTTAAGCCCCCAGATGACGAGGAGCAGCGTGATGGCAACCAGGACGGGACGGAGCTGCGGCAGCATCACGTGCCGCACCTCGTCCCAGAAGTTGGCGCCGTCGATGCGGGCCGCTTCGTAGAGCGTCTCCGGCACCGATTGCAGGCCGGCAAGCACCATGATCGCCACGAACGGGAAGAGCTTCCAGACGTTCACCGCGATCAGCGCGGGC
>JAXDOO010000149.1:0-2932 GCA_034668865.1 Alphaproteobacteria bacterium | reverse complement strand
CCCGCCGCTATACGCTCGATGAGGTACGTTACAATTACAATCTGCGCGCCCGCATGCGTGAGGTGGAGTTAAACACAATCACGTTCGAGACCGGTTCATGGGAGGTGACGCCGGAGCAGGTGCCACTTCTCGAGCGGATGGCGGTCGCGATGCGCCGAGTCATCGAACGCAATCCCAACGAGGTCTTCCTGATCGAGGGCCACACCGATACGACCGGCAACGACGTAGACAATTTATCGCTGTCGGATCGCCGCGCGGAATCGGTGGCAGTCGTGCTGACCGAGAGCTTCCAGATTCCGGCGGAAAATCTCACCACGCAAGGCTACGGTTCGCAGAACCTCAAAGTCCCGACAGCCGGAGCCGAGCGCGCCAACCGTCGCGTGACGATCCGGCGCATCACGCCGCTGATCGCCGGCGGCGCTCCCCCGCCTCCCGGCCGGCCGGTGCGCTGAGGTAAATCAGCTGAGCATTATACGTTCGGGCCCACGGGGGTTGAACCCCGCGGGCCCGAATGTTTCCGCCCACCAGGCTAACGGCAACTCTCCGGCGGGTTGCCAATGCCGGGCTTGCGCGAGCTCGATTGCACTTACAAACTGGAACTAGAACAGCTACAAGTATCGGCCAGTTGCCATTGGCGCAGGGCCTGAGCGCCCGCGCTGCTGCCCACCGGGAGGAAATCAAAATGAAACTGACAATCAATGGAAAACAGCACGATATCGAAGTCGAGCCTGACACGCCGTTGCTCTGGGCAATCCGGGAGCAAGTCGGTCTGACCGGCACCAAATACGGCTGCGGCATTGCGCAGTGCGGGGCGTGCACCGTGCACATCGATGGGACGGCAGTGCGCTCGTGCTCCTTCCCGGTGAGCGAAGCGGTAGGCAAGCAGATCACAACGGTCGAGGGGCTCGCCCAGAACGGGACGCTGCACAAAGTGCAGAAAGCCTGGGTCGATCTCGACGTGCCGCAATGCGGCTATTGCCAGTCCGGCATGATCATGGCCGTCGCGGCGCTGCTCAAAGACAAGCCGAAGCCGACCGATGGAGATATCGACGCCGCGATCACCAATATCTGCCGCTGCGGAACCTTCCAGCAGGTCCGCCAGGCCATTCACAACGCGGCGAGCGCGTGAACAGGGAGGCAGCCATGAATTACGTTCCGCAGATGAATCGCCGTTCCTTTGTCGTAGGCACAGCCGCGGTCGGCGGCGGTTTGGCGCTCGGCCTCGACCTTTCCCTTGGCCAGGTCGTCCCGGCCGCGGCGGGGACGCCCGAAATCGGTGCCTGGGTTGTGATCAAACCGGATGAAACAGTTTCCATCCGCATGGCGCGCTCCGAGATGGGGCAGGGCACGATCACCGGCCTCGCACAGCTCGTCGCCGAAGAACTCGACTGCGACTGGTCGAAGGTGACCTACGAATATCCCACCCCCGGACAAAGCGTGGCGCGCAACCGGGTATGGGGTGACTTCTCCACCGGCGGCAGCCGCGGCATCCGCATGTCGCATGAATACGTCCGCAAAGGAGGGGCCGCGGCGCGTCAGATGCTGATTCAGGCCGCGGCCAACGAGTGGAAGGTGCCGGCCGGCGAATTGAAAACCGCCAACGGCGTGATCACCCACACTGCTTCGGGCCGCAGCATCACCTACGGGAAAGTAGCGGACGCTGCCGCCAAACTGGAAGTGCCGAAGGAGGTGCAACTCAAGGATCCGAAGGACTGGAAGGTTGCGGGCAAGCCGGTCAAGCGTCTCGATACCGCCGACAAGGTCACGGGAAAGCAGGCCTATGGCATCGATTTCAAGATGCCGGGAATGCTCAACGCCGCGATCAAGGATTCGCCGGTGTTCGGCGCCAAGATAAAGAGCTTCGACGCCGCCAAAGTCGAGAAAATGCCGGGCGTCAAGAAAGTCGTGAAGGTCAACGACACCGCAGTGGCGGTCGTGGCCGACACTTGGTGGCACGCTCAAAAGGCAATCGAGGCGCTGCCCGTCACCTATGAGGAAGGTCCGAACAACAAGGTCTCCAGCGCCTCCATTGCAGAATGGCTGAAGGAAGGCCTCACCGCCGAGCAGGCCTTTGTGGGCAACCAGAACGGCGACGCCAAAGCGGCAATCGCCAGTGCGGCCAAGAAGGTGGAAGCGGTCTACAGCTATCCGTATCAGAACCACGCAGCCTTAGAGCCGCTGAATGCCACTGCGCTCTACACACCGGACAAGTGCGAGGTGTGGTGCGGGACGCAGAACGGAGAAGCGGCCTTCGCGGCGGTGCTGGCCGCGTCGGGCTTGCCGGCCAATAAGTGTGACGTGCACAGGAGCTTGCTCGGCGGCGGCTTCGGCCGGCGCGGCGCATTCCACGATTACGTCACCCAGGCCGTGCTAATCGCCAAGGAGATACCCGGCACGCCGGTGAAGCTCATCTGGTCGCGCGAAGAAGACATGCTGCACGGCCACTACCATCCGGTCACCCAGGCCAAGCTGGTGGGCGCGTTCGATGCCAACAATAACCTGACCGGATTGCACATCCGCATTTCCGGACAATCGATCCTCACCGCGGTGCGGCCGGAAGCGCTCGATAAGGGAATGGATCCGGCGACGTTCCAAGGATTGGCGCCGCGCGGCGAGGCCGCCATCGGCTACACGGTCGCAAACCTGCTGGTCGATCACTCCATGCGCAATCCGCACGTCCCGCCCGGGTTCTGGCGTGGCGTCAACATCAACCAGAATGCCATCTATCTGGAATGCTTCATGGACGAACTCGCCCATGCGGCAGGGCAGGACCCGCTCGAGTTCCGCCGCAAGCTGATGGGCAACCATCCCAAACATCTCGGCGTGCTGAATGCGGTAGCCGAGCGCATCGGCTGGGGCAAGCCGGCGCCGCAAGGCGTCCACCGCGGGCTGGCGCAGCACATGGGCTACGGCAGCTACGTGGCGGGCGCGG
>JAXDOO010000148.1:0-4539 GCA_034668865.1 Alphaproteobacteria bacterium | reverse complement strand
GACGCAGTAGAGCTTGACCTTCTCGTCGGTGCTGGCGTTGAGCGCCTTCTGGTTGAGGATGGTGTCGAGGGCGATCGCGGTCTTGCCGGTCTGGCGGTCGCCGATGATCAGCTCGCGCTGGCCGCGGCCGATCGGAATGAGGGCGTCGATCGCCTTCAGGCCGGTGGCCATCGGTTCATGCACCGATTTGCGCGGGATGATGCCGGGCGCCTTGACGTCGACGCGACGGCGCTCCTTGGCCTCGATCGGGCCCTTGCCGTCGAGCGGATTACCGAGCGCATCGACCACGCGGCCGAGCAGCCCCTTGCCGACCGGCACGTCGACGATCGAGCCGGTGCGCTTGACGGTCTGGCCTTCCTTGATCTCGCGGTCGTTGCCGAAGATCACGATACCGACATTGTCGGTTTCGAGATTGAGCGCCATGCCGCGGACGCCGTTCTCGAACTCGACCATCTCGCCGGCCTGCACATTGTCGAGGCCGTAGGCGCGCGCGATACCGTCGCCGACCGACAGCACTTGGCCGACTTCGGTGACTTCGGCTTCCTGGCCGAAATTCTTGATCTGCTCCTTGAGGATCGCGGAGATTTCAGCGGCGCGGATATCCATCAGGAGACCTCTTTCATCGCATGCTTGATGCCGTTGAGTTTGGTACGAAGTGAAGAATCGACCATGCGGCTGCCGAGCTTGACGATCAGCCCGCCGATGATCGAGGGATCGACTTTCACGTCGATCTTGACGTCTTTCTTGGTGACGGCGTTGAGCGCGTCCTGGATTGCCGCGAGATGCTGCTCGCTCGGCTGCTCGGCGAGCTTCACCTCGGCGGTGACTTCGCCCTTATGGCGGGCGACCAGCTCGCGGAAGGCGCGGATCATGCCGGGCACGGCGAACAGCCGCCGGTTCGACGCCGCCAGCTTGAGGAAATTCGCCGCCAGCCCGCTGATTCCGGCCTGTTGCAGCACCGCCGACAGCGCCCGGGACTGGGCTTCGGCGGTGAAGACCGGGCTGCGGATGAGCCGCTGCAGGTCGGGCGTGTCGCGAGAGAGCGTCTCGAAACGGTCGAGATCGGCCCGCACCGCATCGAGCGCCTTCTGCTCCAGCGCGAGCTCGAACAGCGCCTTGGCATAGCGCCCTGCCACGCCGGGAATGAACGGATCTGCGCCTGCCACGTCGACTACTCTTTCAGGCAATTCCGCAGGCTCGGCGCCGTCGCGAAGGGGCGGCGCAAGCCCTTGAAATTCAGAGGGACTTTGAATTTCCGGGAGGGGCACGCGGACGGGCCGCAACCCCACGAAAATCGCGCGTTTTGCTAACATATCGATTAGGGCCGCGCAACACGCGGGCCAGGCGCGCGACGGCAACGCGCATGAGGCAATTGGGCGAGCGGCCAGCGCGGAGGGGCTTGCCCGCCGAACCATGCATCGCGCTGGTATCAGGTCCCACCGCTCCGAGCTTCTGACCACCGCCGATTTCGCCTAGGTTCCCCCAAACCACCCGTCCTTCATCGGCCCGGCCCTTATCCCCCATGGATCAATTGCTGCCGTTCCTGCCGCTGATCCTGGGCTGCGCCATCGCGCTGGGGATTGCCGGCATCGTCAAAGGCGTCACCAGCCTTGGACTGCCGCTGGTCGGGCTGCCGCTGCTGACGCTGTTCGTGGACGTGCGGCTGGCGGTGGCGCTGCTGATGATCCCGCTGGTGCTGAGCAACCTCCTGCAGGCCATCCAGGGCGAGGGCACCTTTGCCCTGGCGCGGCGGTTCTGGCCGGATCTGCTCTGTCTCGCCGCCGGCACCCTGATCGGAACCGCGCTGTTCGCGGCACTCGACCGGCAGATCCTGCTGCTGACCATCGGAATCCTGTCCATCGTGTTTTCGACCGCATCGCTCCTGCATCCGAGCCTGGTCGTGCCGCCGCGCGCCGAGCGCTGGCTCGGGCCGCCGATTTCCCTCATCTCCGGCGTGATCGGCGGCATGTCGACCTTGTTCGGCCCGCTGCTGGCGATTTACGTCGTCGGCTTGCGTCTGCCGCGCGACACCTTCGTCAAAGTGATCTCGCTGCTCTATCTGACCTCGGCCGGCTTTCTGCTGATCGGCGGCACGGCGCAAGGCACCGCCGGTCCGCGCGAATTGCTGCTGTCGCTGCTCGCCATGATTCCGGTCTATGGCGGCATGGTGATCGGGCAGCGCATGCGCGAACGCATCGATCCCGAGCGCTTCCGCCTGCTCGTGCTGGGCGTGGTCTGGGTGAGCGGCGCCAATTTGATCCGCATGGGACTTGGATACTAATTGCGCACGCGCGGAGGTTTCGCATGGCATGGTTCTACTTGTCGGTCGCCGGGCTGTTGGAAATCGGTTGGGCGGTCGGGCTGAAATATACCGAGGGCTTCACCCGGCTATGGCCGTCGGTGTTCACGCTGACGGCGATGACGCTCAGCATTGTTTTTCTTGGGCTTGCGCTGAAGACGCTGCCGATCGGCACCGCCTATGCGATCTGGACCGGAATTGGCGCGGTCGGCACCGCTGCGCTGGGCATCTACTTGTTTGCCGAGCCGGCAACGGCATTGCGCCTGACGTGCATCGGGCTGATCGTGAGCGGGATTGCCGGGCTCAAGCTCGCGAGCTGATCCGCCCCACCTTTATAGGCCGGCTCGTCACATAAAGCTCTGCGGATCGATATCGACTTCCAGCTTGAGGTCGCCTTGGCGCTTCGGCGCCGCCGCCAGCCACTCGCGCAGATAGGCCGAAAGGTCGACGCCGCGCGGCGATTTCACCAGCAAGCGAAAGCGGTAGCGTCCGCGCACCACGGCAAGCGGCGCTTCCGCCGGCCCGAGCACCCGCACGTCCTCCGCGCGCGGCGCCGCCGCCGCGAGCTTGCGCGCATGGCTTTCCGCCCCATGCTTGTCGGCGCCGGAGACAAGCAGGCTCGCCAGCCGCCCGAACGGCGGATAATGCGTCTTTTCGCGCGCCTCGATCTCGGTTTTATAAAACGCCTCGCGATCCTGGGCGATCAGCGCGCGCATCACCGGATGCTCGGGTTGGTGCGTCTGTAGATAGCCGATGCCCTGGCCTTGCTCGCGGCCGGCGCGTCCGACCACCTGGTGCAGCAGCTGGAACGTGCGCTCGACCGCGCGCGGGTCGCCGTTGCTCAGCCCGAGATCGGCATCGACAATGCCGACCAGATTGAGCTTGGGGAAATGATGGCCCTTGGCGACCAGTTGCGTGCCGATGATGATGTCGAAGCGGCCGGCGGCAACGTCATCGAGCTCCGCGCGCAGCCGCTCGACCGATTCCACCAGGTCGGACGACAGCACCAGCACGCGCGCCGCCGGAAACAGCTCGGCCACTTCTTGTTCGAGCCGTTCCACGCCAGGGCCGACCGCGACGAAACTTTCGGTGGCCTCGCATTTCGGGCACTTCTCCGGCACCGGCATGGCATAGCCGCAGTGATGGCAAACCAGTCGCCGCTTGAAGCGGTGATCCACCAGCCAGGCGTCGCAATTAGGACATGACAGGCGGAAGCCGCATTGCCGGCATAGCGTCAGCGGCGCATAGCCGCGGCGATTGAGAAACAACAGCGCCTGCTCGCCGCGCTCGAGCGCGGTCTTTACCGCCTCGGCGAGCCGCGGCGCGATGAAGCGGCCGCGCGGCGGGCCTTCGCGCTTCAAGTCGATCGCTTCGATCGACGGTTCCTGCTGGCCGCCGAACCGTTCCGGCAGCGAGATACGCTTGTAACGCCCGCGCCGGGCATTGACCTCGGTTTCCACCGACGGCGTCGCCGAAGCCAGCACGATGGGAATCTGCGCTACATTGGCGCGCACCACCGCCATGTCGCGGGCGTGATAGCGCACGCCGTCTTCCTGCTTGTAGGCAGGATCGTGCTCCTCATCGACCACGATCAGGCCGAGATCGGCATACGGGAGAAACAGCGCCGAGCGCGCGCCGACCACCACGCTCACCTCGCCTGCCGCCACTGCCGCCCAAGTCCGCGCGCGCTTGCGCGGCGACAGTTGCGAATGCCATTCCGCCGGCCGCACGCCGAAGCGCTCGGTGAAGCGGTCGAGCACTTGGTTGGTAAGCGCGATTTCCGGCATCAGGATCAGGGTCTGCCGCCCGCGCCGCACGGTTTCCGCCACCGCCTCGAAATAGACCTGGGTTTTGCCGGAGCCAGTGACGCCGTCGATCAAACTCGCGGAATAACCGCCCTGCACGACGGTCGCGCGCAAGGCGTCGGCACCCGCGCGTTGCGCCGGCGTGAAATCGGGCGCGGCAAAGTCCGGATCGGGTGCCGGCGCCACCGGATCGGGCGGCAATACCAGCGTTTCCAGCGTACCTTCGTCGACCAGCCCGTCGATCACGCCGGCGCTGACGCCGGCCTCTTCCGCCGCTTCGCTCTTGCTGCGAACAAAACCGTCCGCGAGCAGAGCCAGCACGCGCCGGCGCGCCGGCGTCATGCGCTGCGGCGGCGGACCGGCAAGCCGCACGCCGATCCGCAGCCGCTCGGCGCCGAGATGTTCCCCCATGCGCAGCGCCATGCGCAGCACCAT
>JAXDOO010000147.1:0-2942 GCA_034668865.1 Alphaproteobacteria bacterium | reverse complement strand
AGCCTCACCGGTTGTCATCCCGGACGGCCGAAGGCCAAGCCGGGATCCACGCTGCTTTGATTGGGTTCCCGGCTCGCTCGGCCGGGATGACAGGACGCCTTGCAGGTGCGCACCCCCCATCGCCACTCTTTCTGTGCTAGGATTCCTCTCAAACAGGCCGGAGGCGACGATGACCCAGACCAGCAGCCGGATTTTTGACGAAATGGCCCGCCTGATGAACGACGCCGCCGGGGTCGCTTCCGGCGTGCGGCGCGAGTTCGACACCTTGTTCAAGAGCCAGGCCGAGCGCATTTTGCGCGATCTCGACGTGGTCAGGCGCGAGGAGTTCGAGGCGGCGCGGGAGATGGCAAAAATCGCGCGCGAGGAAAACGAGGCGCTGAAGGCGCGGGTCGCGGCGCTGGAGGCGCGGCTGAAAGCCACGCCGACCCCGGATGCGGCTCCGCCGAGCGGCGAGCCCTCGGCCATGCCGCCGGAAAAGGCGGCGCCCAACGTCGCGCCGAACGAGCCGTTCCAGGAATAGCCCGCGCCCAAATTTTTCTTTCGTCATGTCCGCGCTTGTCGCGGGCATCTCGCTTGGGTGAGCACTGCGTGTCGGGATTGCCGGATCAAGTTCGGCAATGACGAAACAAATTTTAAAAACTTCAAATAGCCGCTCACTTCTCTCTCATGGTGAAGAGCGTTGCCAACGGGTCGGCGCGAAGCGTCGCTCGATAAACTCCGCAACGGGTCTCGAAACAACAAACAGCCAAACGTCACCGGCCCGTGTTCTCGTCGGGCGACGGATGCGCCTGCTTTTTTGCTCCCCAGCAAGAGCCCGGGGAGCGGAGCGCCGCAAGCGGCACTCCGCTACCAAACCGTTAACCTAACCTTAGCCGACGCGCCCCCATATTGAAGGATGCAGTTCCATTCGGGAGGCCACCATGCGCGCATTGTTGCTTGCAACATTCTTCGCGATGTGCTCCGGCGTCGCTCTCGCGGGGCCGCAATGCACGTCCGCTCCGAAGGAAAAATGGCTGACCGAAGAAGCCATGAAGGCCAAGGCCACAGCCCTCGGCTACAGTTACAAAGTGTTCAAGGTGACGGACGGCAATTGCTACGAGATCTATGGGTTCAATAAGAGCGGCCAGCGCGTCGAAGTCTATTTTGACCCGGTAACCGGTCAGGTTCATACTGAAAATAAAAGCTGACTTTCTCTTACATGGGCCAAGGCAATGCTAAATTGGGCGTCCCGCCTTGGATTGATTCAGCGTATTCTGGGTCTTCTGATCGGCAGCGCGCTTCTCACCGTGCTCGTCGTCGCATGGAGCCTCAATGAACTCGCCGTTCTACGCGGCTACATTGTAGCGGAACGGGCAGCGGAGCACCGCAGGGAAATCATCGAGGAGGCAGCCTCTCTGTCCTACCGAGCAGCGGGCAAATTCGCCGCCGTGGGTCTCGATCTCCATCCCGAAGAACAGCGGCAACACCTGCTTGAAGGCGACGCGATGCTTCGGGAATTCCAGGCAAAGCTACCGATCATGCGCGCCGCCCTGCAGGCTTCGCTAAGCCAAGCCGAACTGCAGGTGCTCGACCGGTTCATCGCCTCTATCAGCCATTCCTGGGATGACGCGAAGCAGAAGGTGGCGCCGAACCAGCGTGATGAACTTCAGTTCCACCTAATCTTGATAGTGAAGGAAATTGAACGTGTTTATCAGCTGATCGACAAAGCGAGCAGGGCGGCCAAGGATGAAGCCGAAGAGGGCGAGGAAGCTTTCGATGGAGGGATAGAGAATACGCGGTCGCGGATTTTGCTTGCGCTGACAACGGGTCTGCTTCTGGGATTGGCAATTGGATGGCTGTTCCTGCACTTCGCAGTGAAGCAGCCGCTGAGCGAAGTGATCGCTACGCTGCTGCGGCTCGCGAAGGGAGACGTTGAAAGGCCGGTACCGCATTCCGGGCGCTCCGACGAGATCGGCACGATCTTCTCTGCTTTGGGGGTTCTTCGCGAAAACGCCGTTGCGCGTAAACGCCTCGAGGGCGATCTCACTCAAACCATAGCGCAGGGGGACGCACGCAGGGAAGCGCTGGAACAAAACATTGCCGAGTTCCGCGCAGCGGTTGTCGCCGTGCTTGGTGAATGCTCCCGCGCAGTCGGTGCCATGCAGGTTGCGGCGCGCGACGTGGCCTCGGCCGCGGCGGAGACGGAGGCTGGCGCGACCAGCGCCACCAGCGCCTCGCACGAGGTTTCGTCCAACGTGGCGGGGATCGCGGTCGGCACGAGGCAGCTCTCCGTCGGCGCCGGCAGCATGGCAACCAGCCTCGGCCTGGCGGAAAGCGCGATCGAAAAAGCGGCCAGCCGCGCCAGCATCGCCTCAGAGACGATCGGGAGCCTGTCGGAGGTCGCCCAAACGATTCAGGAGGTTACGCAATTCATCGACGGCATCGCCCAGAAGACGAACTTGCTTGCGCTCAACGCCACAATCGAGGCGGCCCGCGCGGGCGAGAGCGGCCGCGGGTTCGCGGTCGTCGCCGCCGAGGTAAAATCGCTCGCTACCCAGACAGCCAAGGCGACCACCGACATCGCGCAGCGGATCGAGGAAATGCGGCGACGCACCGGCGAGGTCGTCAACGCCATCCACGTCATCACCGAGACCACCGGCGAGGCCAATGCTCACGCCGCGAGCATTACGTCGGCAGTGACGCAGCAGCATCAGGTCACCGGTTCGATCGCAAACAGCTTACAGGATGCGGCGGGCTGGACGTCAGACCTCTCGCGCGTGGTTGAAAACCTTGCTGGCGCCGTGGCGCGCACCCGCGAGGCGGCCCACAAGGTGGAATTCGCCTCACAAGAAACCGGCACTGCGGCTGGCAAATTCCAGCACCTGGTCGACAAATTTTTGCAGAAGGTTGCGGCAGCGTAGCGCCAGAGGGCACTCGTGGTTCCCTGCGGATCGTCTCTTCAA
>JAXDOO010000146.1:0-3910 GCA_034668865.1 Alphaproteobacteria bacterium | reverse complement strand
GGCGCTTGCACATGCGGATGTAAGCCGGGATAAGACGTTTGTTCACGACCGTGCGGCCGTCCGTCTAGAGCCGCCAATTATACCGCCCCTGATCGTTTGCGGCGGCGCGAATTTCTGGGGACATCTGCGCGAACTCGGGCGAGATCCACCGGAAAATGTCGAGTTTTTCTTGAAGAATTCTGAATCCGTGCTTGGTCCGGAAGACGATATTCCGCATCAAGCCTGGTACTCGCGCAAGCTCGACTATGAAGCGGAGCTCGGCATTGTCATCGGGCGGCGCGCCCGTTGCGTGCGCCCGGAGGAGGCACTCGACTTTGTGTACGGATATACGGTTGTGAACGACATGGCGGTGCGCGATCGGCAGATGTTTCGTTGGGACGGCTCCTGGATTCACGTAAAATATGGAGATGGCAAAGTGTTCGACGCGAATTCTGTCATTGGGCCTGCCATTGTCACGAAGGAGGAAATTTCTAATCCCATGGATCTGACTTTGCGAACCTGGGTCGACGCCGAAATTCGACAGGATAGCAGGACAAGCGAGTATATTTGGGGAGTCCGCGAAGTCGTCGAGTACTATTCATCTATGATGACGCTCGAACCCGGTTTCGTCATATGTCCCGGCACCCCTGGTGGCTGCGCCGTCGGCACAGATCCCGAGTGTGGCGGGCGCGATGCATCGAATCGGTCGGGCGGGGATTATCTACAGCCAGGGCAATCGGTGGCGGTCGAGGTTGGTGAGGTGGGCCGAATCGAAAATCGAATTCGCAGCGCGACTCCGGAAGAATTTATGGGCTTGGCCCAGAGCTGTGGACACGACTAATGCGCCTCGTTCGTTTTCGTCGCTACCGTCACATTGGTTTGGGTGCTCTTGTAGAAGGGAATCGCATCGTCGATCTGCAGGCGGCCGCGACCGCTTTGCTCGCAGAAGGCGGCCCTAACGCGGACCCCTTTGCGCAGAAGGAAGTGGAGTTGCGGCTCGCGCCTGACACCTGCGAATTTCTCGCAGGCGGCTCTTTAAGCCGGGAATTAGCTCAACATTCCCTTCGCTGGGCAATGCGTCCGAACAATAAAGGTGGCATTGGCGGCGAGCCATTGCTACTCGCGCGTTCTGAGGTCGAGTTACTTCCGCCGGTTGTACCCCCGCTCCTTCTTGGCAAGGGTGCGCACTTTCGCGACTCACCCGGTGGACCCGACTTGCCACAACACGGAGAGTTCTTTCTGCGGAATCCCCACTCTATACTTAGCGTAGAGCAGACCATTCCGCTACCGCGATGGTTGCCGGGTCCAGCAATCGCCGCACCAAAGTTGGCTATCGTAATTGGCAGCTCTTTGCGCAATGCGGACCGCGCCGAGGCCGAGGCGGCCATTTTCGGCTATTGTGGCGCCCTAGACATCCGTTTGGATGGATCGAATAAGCTGAGTTGGGCGGGCGCCTTATGGCACCTTCAGTATCCGCATTCGCGCAGCTTCGACGGATCAATTATGCTGGGCCCTGCGATCGTTACGAAAGATGAAGTCGACGATCTGGCATCGCTGCGCGCATCTCTAACCATCGGTGGAAACCAAACTTTTGACGGCTTGGTGCCTGGCGCAGCGGATGATCTGGTAGAATGGATCTGCCGATTGTCTCAAGCTGTCACCCTGCGCCCAGGAACGGTGTTGGTGCCCGCTTCGGCGGATGATGCCGTGGTTGTCCCCAGCACCGATCCGCAGGCTCCTCTGCGACTTCTTGAGGTCGTCGGTCAGCCGCTGCAAGATGGCGATGAAGTCGCCGTGTCCATTACCGGTCTGGGTCAATGGCGCGCCCGAATTCGAATGATCGATAAAGCCTCAGTAGGCACTAGTTAGCCAAAATAGGCCTGTCGAAGCGTCGTCTGCTCCAGCAAATCTCCGATGGCGCCTTCCCAGCTCACTTTCCCGGTCGCAAGAACGATACAGTTCGCTGCCAGCGCAGCGGCAATCTCAAGATTTTGCTCCACGAGGACGATGCCAACTCCGTTCTTACGAATTTTGTCAATGGCGTCGACCATGTTGCGCACGATGGCGACGGAAAGTCCTGCCGACGGCTCATCGAGGAGAATGAACCGCGGGCGCGACATCAACGCGCGGCCAATCGTAAGCATTTGCTGTTCGCCACCTGAAAGCGCGCCGGCAGCCTGGCGTCGTCGCTCAGCAAGACGTGGAAATAGCACGTATACGACATCCATCTCGAGGGCAGTACGATCACCGGCCGCATGGGCTCCGGCAATCAGCGTCTCCTCGACGGTGAAGTCGGGAAAAAGCTCGCGCCATTGGGGCACTAGAGCAATGCCGCGCCGAGCCACTCGGTCAGCAGAGAGATTGGAAATGTCGACACCATCTAATGTGACACGGCCGGCGCGCTTGGGCGCTAGACCAGCGATAGCTTCTACGGAGGACGTTTTACCGGCTCCATTCGGGCCTAGCACCGCTAGGATTTCACCTTCTCGTAGGGTGAACGATAGTGATTTTACCACTGAAATCGCGCCATACGCCACGTGCAATTCTCGAAGCTCAAGCATGTGCCACCGCGGTGATACTTCCGAAGTATATGCGCTGTACCTCTGGTTCTGCGATCACTTCTTTCGGTGCCCCCTGGGCGATGACCTTGCCGCTGCTCATGACGGCAAGAGAGTCACATAGATCGAGCAAAAAACCGACGTCGTGTTCGATAACGAATATCGTGATTCCCTGCTGGCGTACGATACCTCGCAACAGGGGCTTCAATGCATCGGCCTCATCGGCGCTCAGACCGGAAACCGGCTCGTCGAGCAGTAGCAGGCGCGGGCGAGACACAATCGCGCGGGCGATCTCGAGGCGGCGCTGGTCGCCGAGCGACAACGATCCCGCACGCAGGTCTCGTTCAGCCGCCAATCCTACAGCCGCAAGCGCTTGATCGACTAGCAACCCTTCTTCCATGTGCCGACGGTTCCTTAAAGCACGATCAAAACTCCTCGCTATGGAGTTGAGCGGTGTGTTCGAACCCAAGCCGATGAGCACATTGTCAAAGCAACTGAGCGTCGGAAAAATCGCTACATTCTGGAAAGTGCGGGTAATCCCATGTTCGATGCGCTGTTCCGGCCGCCCAGGATGGATAGAGGTGCCAAAACAGGCAATCTTTCCTGTGTCAGGCGTCACAAAGCCCGAGATCATGTTAAATAGGGTGGTCTTACCGGCTCCATTGGGACCGATGACCCCAAAAAGTGAGCCCGCGGGCACGATTATGCTGGCATCGTCTACAGCACGCAGAGCGTCATAGCGCTTGGTGACGCCATCCACCTCAAGCGCTGGATATCTCTCGTTCTCAAACGGAACGTCAACTACAAGAGGCGTGAGGTTAACTTTGGAAGGAGGTTTCATCCGCGCCGCTGCTGTAAGCTCTTTGGGGGTGCCGCGCCGATCAAAAAAGCGAGCTATTGTGTCGGTAATCCCGCCGGGTGCATAGCGCAGTGTCAAGATCACGAGGGCCGCGAATATTAGATCAATGTAGTCCGAGACGGGTCGCAACACCTCGGGCAAGATGCGCATTAGGCTACCCCCGACCATGCCGCCCCAGACCGATGTCAACCCGCCCAGAACCGGAGCTGCCAACGCAAGGATCGAGTAATGGAGGCCGAAGCTGTCGGTATCGATAATGCGCTGACGTGGCGCCGACACCCCCCCGGCCAGAGCTGTCACAGCGCCCGAGAGCATGAACGCCCAGATCAGATAGTTGGAAGCGCTGATCCCGTAGGCACTTGCACCAACCTCGTTTGTGGCAAGTGCCCGCAGGTTCTTGCCGAAAGGTCCTTGGAGCATCAGTGTGATTGGGAGGATGGAAATGGCGATTACCGTTCCGATCAGCAACAGGTGGGCATCATCGGTCACAATCTGCCAACCGAAAATCATGGGG
>JAXDOO010000145.1:0-3269 GCA_034668865.1 Alphaproteobacteria bacterium | reverse complement strand
AAATACCTGCGTCTTATGCTTAAGGCGCCGGAACGCCTTGGTGTGCAGAATGCGATCACGATCGCGCTGAAAGCTCGTACGAACGTCCGATTCCTGCTCCGCGACATCGCGGCGCGCGTCACGGCTTTTCGCGGCGAGTGGCGAAAGCCGCGCGTACTCGCCCTGCTCGAGCCATTCCCGGACTGCGCTATGGCGTGTCTGCATAGAGAACAACGGTCGCTCCTTCACCGCACCGGCAGCATAAGCAGACAGGAGCCGGCGATACAACGTACCGCGAGCCATCCGGATAACGGATCCCTGATCATTGTTGGCTAGTCCTTGGAGGGTGCTACCCGGTGCCCCGGCTCGGTAGACACGTGCATTGTACCCACGTGCAGAGCACGATGCAAGGCAACCCCCAGGCAGCCCAGGAGATCGAATACGAGGCACAATCGAAAATAAAGTGCGTGGCCGCTTGCAGCCGCGATCGCTTCGCCTACAATCACACGCTCGATACGCGCCGCGGCGAAGATCGCAAAAAAGTAGATGGCAAAACAGACTGCCACTGCCAGCCATCGCTCACGCGGCCGGGCCACGAGCCAGCCTATAAAGGTTGCGAAGGGCGTGGCAAAAACAATCCAGATGAGGGCGTCAAAAACCGCTTCGTCGCGGCGGTCGCCGGCAAGGCGAAGATTATAGCCGGCCCAGGCTGCACCCACCAGGGCGGCAAGGCCGATGATCGCAAGACTCCGCCAATCAAAATGCCGCCGCATCAACTCTCCCAGAATGGCCGAACGTATCCGCGCCGAACCAGCTCTTCACGCAGCTCCAGCATCGCCGTATAAGTCGGGAGCAGATAGAGTGGCTCGTGTGCCATACCGTGCTCGAGTGCCCGGTCAAGCGCCCGGTCAAGCTCCGGTAGAGCCTCAATCGAGGCGGGATCGACACCGGCATACTTAAGGCGCACGGCCATATCCCAGGCGCGTGTTCCGGCCACGATAGCATGCCCGACACGGCCCGCCAGTCGCTCGAAGTCGGCGTCCCAGAGCCAGGAAACATCCGTACCGTCGGCCGTCTTATCGTTGATGATGATCAGGAGCTGCAGCCCGGGCGCATCGGCACCGGAGGCTTCAGGCTCGCCGACGAGCATGCGAATGGTCTCGCTCGCCCCGATCGGGTTCTTGATCAGCGCCATCAAAACGTCGCGATCCGCGGCCCGGAAGCGCTCGATGCGCCCAAACGCGGCAGTAAAGCCTTCCAACGCTTGCCTGATCTGAACCTGCGGCACGTTCAGCTCAAGCGTTGCCGCCGTTGCGGCGAGCGCATTTAGCGCGTTATAAAGCCCGGGGATCGGCAGATCGATCTCGAAGGCCGTCGACGGGGCGCTCATGACCAGGCGCGACGGTCCTGCTCCGTGCTGGACAAGCCGCTCGAGCCGCACATCCGGCTCGGGCCGCACGAGGCCGCAACGCGGGCAGCGATAGTGACCGATATGCCCATAGAAGTTGGGCGCGTAGTCGAGTGGAGCTCCACAGCGGCGACAAAAGGCGGAGTCGGCGGTATGCCGCGCGGCTCCAACACCATGGCTGATATCCTGAAGGCCGTAGTAGACGACGCGGCACGCCAATCCTTCGCCCAGACTGCCGATGCCGGGGTCGTCGGCGTTCAGCACCACCGTAGACGACGGCGGCAGCAACGCGAAGGCCTCACGCCAGCGGCGCGCGATCGTGTCGACCTCGCCGTAGCGGTCAAGCTGATCGCGAAAAAGATTCAGCACCAGCACGAGCCGGGGAGATGTCTCCTGGATCGCCGCCGGTACATGCGCCTCATCCGTCTCGAAGATCGCGATGTCGGAGTGAAGGCGCCCGAGCAGGTCAGTGCCGGTAACTGCGCTCGCGGTGAGGCCACTGAGAAGATTGGCGCCGGCACGATTATGTAAGACCTGGAGACCATGGGCCTGCAGGATCGAAGACAACATGCGCGCGGTCGTCGTCTTGCCGTTCGTACCCGTCACCAGGACGACACCCTGCGGTAGCGACGCCGACAGCTCGCGCAGCAAATCGGGGGCAAGGCGACGCGCGACAACCCCCGGGAGCGTCGTGCCGCCGCCCCACCGCAGGCGCCGGCTCAATTGGAGCGCTGCCTTAGCAGCAAGCGTTGCCGCAGCGCGGCGCAAAGCAAAGGTCATACGTTCTCAAGCGTCCTTCGTTCAGCGGCGCATTATAGCAGAGGCACTCGCCGCTTCCGGGTGGGCACGAAAAACCCCGGCCATACGGGCCGGGGTTTTGGCTGCGTCGAACGCGGCTCAGGCCGCGGCCTCGCCCGCTTGCACAGCACGCTGGCGCACTTCCGCCGCGATATCGATCCAATCACGGATGGCGGTGGGCTTGACAATCTCGTAGCCCAGATATTGTTCTACCGAGCTCCACGACGTGCCGCCGATGACCTCGCCGTAGCGCGCAAAAAACCGGCGCTCGGCTTCTTCGACCGTGCGTGGCGCACCGGCACGCGCCTCGTCCGCGGGGAACGTCGTCACGTTCTGCGGAGTATCGGCCACCGGCTCCTCAACCGGCACCAGATCCGGGAAGAGCGTTCCAAGGGTGGCCGGATATTCCTGATTGATTTGCAGATGGCGCTGCCGCGGCGGCTTGATGATCGGCGTCACCGTGCGGCGCTGTCCGACCCGCTCGACCAGCAGGATCGCATCGGCCTCGTATGTAATATTCTCATCGGCCAGCACGCGCAAGCCTGCATCCGACAGGGCATTCCCCGAGGACTGGTATTTCTTGGCGAGATGCCCGATGACCAACACATGGAACCCGGCATGCTTGAGCTCGGTCAGGCCGGTATAGATCGCCTGCATGTTGCGGTTGACCGATGCGTGCTCATCATAGGCCAGCGAGGTCTTGCGGTCGACCTCGGCTCCCGCGCGCTGAGCGGCATGCGAGCGCATCGCCTGAAGCACTTTTGAGATACTGTCCAGGACGACTGTATCGCCGCGCTTACCGAACCGGCGCACCTCACGCATCGCCTCCAGCAGCTGCTTCAGCGAAAGAGTCTGCACAGCCCGAATATCGGTATGAATACCGGACTTCCCCAACAGGTTCTGTGAGGCGCCTTCCGTGTCCAGAACCCAGATAGTGCCACTACGACGCGCGCTGGCGGCAAGATGAGACTTGCCGGAGCCTGCGAGTCCGGTGAGGATCGACATCGTACCGGTAGAAAGCTGATCGAGGCGCTGGAACATCAGGGCCACACTCCTTTTCAAGCGTAGAACTCTTGTACTAACG
>JAXDOO010000144.1:0-10829 GCA_034668865.1 Alphaproteobacteria bacterium | reverse complement strand
GCCGAGCTCGCGATACGGCGGATAGCGGCCCCATTCCTTGTCGCCGCCGCTCAACAGGTCGAACAGGATCGCGCCCGGCACGATCGGCACCCGCGCGCTGCGCACGGCGAAGCCGCGGCCCTGCTCGCGTAAGAAGGCCTGCACGCCCGACGCCGCATCGAGCCCAAAGGCCGAGCCGCCCGAGAGCGCGATGGCGTCAATGCCGCTCACCGTCTGCGCCGGATCGAGCAGGGCGGTTTCCCGCGTACCCGGCCCGCCGCCGCGCAGATCGATGCTGGCGACCGCCGGCGCGTCGAACACGATGGCGGTGACGCCGGAGCCGAGCCTGGCGTCGCCGGCATGGCCGACGCGCACGCCCGCAACGTCGGTGATCAGATTGCGCAAAATCGCTCCTCCTGCAGGCGGAGCATAGCATCGGTGATCGCTTGCGGGCGTGGGAGCTTTGGCGCATCAAAGAGCCATGGCCGACATCTCCATCCCCGCCGCGCTGCTCGCAGGGCTTGTCAGTTTCCTGTCGCCCTGCGTTTTGCCGCTGGTGCCGCCTTATCTGGTCTACCTCTCCGGCCTGTCGCTGGAGCGTTTTGCCGACGCTGAGTCGGAAACCGCGGTCCGGCGCGAAACCGTCGTCGGCGCTCTCCTCTTTGTGCTCGGCTTCACCACCATCTTTGTCGCACTTGGCGCCAGCGCCAGTGCGTTCGGCGGCCTGATCCGCGTCTATTCGGACCTTTTCGCGAAAGCCGCCGGCGTCGCCATCATCATCATGGGCCTGCATTTCCTCGATGTCTTCCGCATCGGCTTCCTGCTGCGCCAGAAGCGCGCCGCGGTGGCCAAGCCGGTGGGGCTGTGGGGCGCTTATGTGATGGGACTGGCTTTCGCCTTCGGCTGGACGCCCTGCATCGGGCCTATCCTGGCGGCCATCCTCGCGGTGGCTGCATCGGAGGCGACGGTGGCGAAAGGCGCGGGCCTTTTGGCGGTGTATTCGCTCGGGCTCGGCATTCCGTTTTTGCTGGCCGCTTTCGCGGTGGAACCCTTCGCTGCCTTCGTCTCCCGCTTCCGCGCGCATCTCGGCAAAGTCGAGAAGGTGATGGGCGCGCTTTTGGTGCTCACCGGCATCGCTTTCCTCACCGGATTCATTTCCAGTGCGAGCTATTGGCTACTGGAGAGTTTTCCGGCGCTCGGACGTATCGGCTAGCGCTCGATTCCAAACGCTAGCGATGGCGCCAGGAAATCAGGCCTGTGCGTTTGGTGACCCAGTGATATTGCGTGACCATCTGATTGGTCCGCGTCACCGCATAGCCCAGCATGCTGATGAGGAAACAGAGCGCCGTGTCGACCGCGTAATAATAAGGCGAGAGCAACGTCCCGCCGAATAAGGAAAAATGCAGGAAGCGCACGGTCATGCCGAGGATCAGCGTATATCCGACAAGTTGCCACCAGGGCCGCCAGGTGATCGCGATCGCACGGCCGGTCAACCAGGAGGCGCCGCCACCCAAAAAGAGCGTGACCAGCAGGAATACGCCAAGCGAATCCTCCTCGTAGAAATAGCCCTGCATCATGGCCTCGCCTGCTGCCGCCCGCCTTCCAGATAGGCGGCTTTCACCTCCGGCCGTGCCAGAAGCTCCAGTCCCGTGCCGGAGAGCGTAATGCGTCCATTGACCATCACATAGCCGCGGTGCGCCAGCTTGAGAGCATGAAAGGCGTTCTGCTCCACCAGGAATACGGTGAGACCCTCGCGCTGGTTGAGATCGCGGATGGCATCGAAGATTTGTTTTGCAACCAGCGGCGCGAGGCCGAGGGAGGGCTCGTCGAGCAGCAGGAGGCGCGGGCGGCTCATCAGCGCGCGCGCGATGGAGAGCATCTGCTGTTCGCCGCCCGATAGCGTGCCGCCGCGCTGCTCAAGGCGCTCGCGCAAGCGCGGGAACAGCGATAGCACGCGCTCCAGATCGGCGGCAAAATGCTCGGGCGGGGCGACGATGGCGCCCATCTGTAGATTTTCCAACACCGTCATGCGGGCGAAGATGCGGCGGCCTTCCGGCGACTGCGCGATCTTCAATTCGGCGATCTCGTGGGTGGGAAGCTCGGTGATATCGCGGCCGTCGAACTCGATCTGGCCTTCGCGCGCGCGCGGATTACCGCAAATCGTCATCATCAGGGTCGACTTGCCGGCGCCATTAGCGCCGATTAGTGCCACGATCTCGCCTTCGCGCACTTCAACGTCAACACCTTTGAGCGCCGGGATGCGGCCGTAATAGGTTTCCACCCCGCGCACGGCGAGCAATGGGCTTGATGTGCCGGGCTTCGGCGCGATCATAGCCCCGCCTCAGCCGTTGCGTCCTCGACTTCGTGGTCCTCGACGCCGAGATAAGCTGCGATGACGTTGGGATCGTTGCGCACGGCCTCGGGCGTGTCGTCGGCGATCTTGACGCCGTGGTCCAGCACGACGATGTGGTCGGAAATCTGCATCACCACTGACATGTCGTGCTCGATCAACAGGATCGAGGTTGCGCCTTCGTTGCGGATCGAGAGCAGCAAATCATTGAGATCGGCGCTTTCGTGCGGATTAAGCCCGGCTGCCGGCTCGTCGAGGCAGAGCAGCACCGGACCGGTGCACATTGCACGGGCTACTTCCAGGCGCCGCTGCGCGCCGTAGGGCAATTCGCCGGCGGCGTCATCGGCGCGATCGAGCAAATTTATTTTTTCCAGCCATTGGACGGCGTGCTCGATGGCGTCGCGCTGCGCGCGCGTATAGCCGCGCGAGCCGAAGATGCCGAGTGCGGTGAAGCCCGAGGCCGTCATGAGCGGGTTGTGCTGCGCCACCAGCAGGTTTTCCAGCACGCTCATGCCCTGGAACAGGCGGATATTCTGGAAGGTGCGGGTCACGCGCGCCTTTTGCGTCACGAGAAAGTCGGGCATGCGCTCGAGCAGGAACAGTGCGCCGTCCGGGCGATGGAAGCTGCGCTGGCCGCGCGCGGTGACCGCGTCAAGTTGGTCCCACAGCCGCGGGTCGCCATGCTGGAGCGCGATGCGCCCCTCGCTCGGTTTGTAAAAACCAGTGATGCAGTTGAACACCGTAGTCTTCCCGGCGCCGTTCGGCCCGATTAGCGCGGTGATGGCCCCGCGTGTTGCCTCGAACGAGAGATCATGCACGGCGACAAGGCCGCCGAAGCGCATGGTGAGATGCTCGACGCGCAGCAAGACCTCGCGCGGCGCGGGCATCATCCGCGGCCCTCTTTCAGGAGGTCGGCTGGGATCGCCTTGCGCTCTTCCAGGAAGACCGAAGGCGTGCGCGTGGAGATCAAGCCGCGTGGCTTCCAGATCATGATCAGCACCATCGCCAACCCGAACAGCAGCATGCGGTAACGTATCGGCTCGAAGTCATTGCCGAAGATCTGCTTGAGGAAATCCAGTTCGCGCATGATCTCGGTGCCACCGACAAGGATGACTGCGGCAATAGCCACGCCGATCTGGCTGCCCATGCCGCCGAGCACGACGATCGAGAGGATGGAGGCAGATTCGATGGCGGTGAAGGACTCCGGCGAAATGAAGCCCTGCCGCGCCGCGAAGAACGAGCCGGCGAAGCCTCCCAGCATGGCGCCTACGGAGAAGGCGGTGAGCTTGGTATTGGTGGTGTTAATTCCCAACGAGCGGCAGGCGATCTCGTCTTCGCGTAACGCCTCCCAGGCCCGCCCGACGGGCATCCGGCGCAGCCGTACCGTGATGAAAGCGGTGAACAGCGCCAAGCCGAGAATGACGTAATACAGAAAGATCGTGCGGTAGAGCGGAGTAAATTCCAGCCCGAATACCGCGGCGAATCCTTCCTCCGATGCGTTGAACGGAATCCCGAAGAAGGTCGGGCGCGGAATGCCACTGATACCCGCGTAGCCGCCGGTGACCTCTACCCAGTTGATCAGCACGAGGCGGATGATCTCGCCAAAGGCGAGCGTAACAATGGCGAGATAGTCACCGCGCAACCGCAGAACCGGGAAGCCGAGCAGAATGCCCCAGAACGCCGCCAGGATGCCAGAAAGCGGCAGCAGCATCCAAAAGGAGAAGCCGAGCGTTTTGGAAAGAAGCGCGTAGGAATAGGCACCGACCGCGTAGAAGGCGACGTAGCCGAGATCAAGCAGGCCCGCGAGCCCGACCACGATATTCAGGCCCCATCCGAGCATCACATAGATCAGGATTTGGATCCCAAAGTTGTCGATCCATTTCACCGCGCCGCCAAAGCCGGTCAGCACCACCACGATGATCGGATAGACGGCGACGAATCCGAGCGCGAAGGGCGTGAACCACTTGGTGATCGCCTTGCGCCAGGCGGGCACCGGCGCGCTGGACGTGATCGGCTTCGATGGGCGGCGTTCCAGCCACGGCGCGAGCACCACGAAATACAAAAATCGCGCGATCACGACGATGGCGACCAGGGACAAAAACAGCCCCCACTGCGTTTCGAGCATCAGCTCGTTGCGCATGCTCTGCACGGTGGTGAAGGCGATCAGCGGCAGGAATACGCCGGCGGCGAGGAGCCCGGTCACCGCCGCTTCTTTCAGTGCGCGAACTACCGGAGCTTGGGGTGCCCGTATAGGCGCCTCGGACGGCATGTCAGACCTTTTCGACGTCCGGCCTGCCGAGGATGCCCTGCGGCAGGAATATTAGGGTAATGGCAAGGACGGAGAAAACGGCGACGTCCTTGTAGTCGATAGAGAAGTAGGCCGACCACATGGTTTCGATCAGCCCGATCAGTAATCCGCCGATTACGGCGCCGGGCAGCGAGCCGATGCCGCCAAGCACCGCGGCGGTAAAAGCCTTGATGCCGGGCACAAATCCGTCGGCGAAATTCACCACGCCGTAATACATCAGATACATCGTGCCGGCGACAGCAGCGAGCGCGGCGGCGATGATGAAGGTGATCGAGATGGTGCGGTCGACATTGACGCCGACCAACGCGGCCATCTTCTGGTCCTGCTCGCAAGCGCGCTGCGCGCGGCCGAGCGAGGTCTTGGCCACAAGATACCAGAAGGCGAGCAGCAGCACGGCGGTCACTACCCAGATCGTGATCTGCTCATAGGATATCGCCACGTCGTAGCCGCGGCCTTGTATCAGCGTGACGGTCTCGCCGAACATCGGCGGAATCGACTTGTTGCGCTGACCCTGCGACACCTGCACGAAATTGGTCAGGAAGATCGACATCCCGATCGAGGAGATCAGGGGTGCGAGCCGGAAGGAGTGGCGCAGCGGACGATACGCCACCCGCTCGATGGTCCAGTTGAGCACCGACGTCAGCACCATAGACACGACCAGGATGATCATTAGCGCCAGCACGATCGATGAAACGCCGAGCCAAGTGGTCAAGATCAGCAGCGCGTTGAGCGCGATGAAGGAAGACACCATGAACACGCCGCTATGGGCGAAGTTCACCATGTTGAGAATGCCGAAGACCATCGTATAGCCGATGGCGATCAGGCCGTAGATGGAGCCGAGGGTGAGGCCGTTGATGAGCTGTTGGACGAAGACTTCCATGCGTCCGCTTGGCTCCTGCCGCCTCGTTTGGCGCTGACTTGTCTCACGTTTCTTAGCAGGGGCTGGAATGCCCGGCAACGTTGCTCACAGCCGCAGGCGATGCGGCTGTTGACCGCTGCTGCGCTGCGCTATGCTTCCCCCATGCCCGCGCCAGCAACCGCGCTTCCGCTGTTCCACCTCTACGGCGATTCACCGGACAATCAGGCGTTCGACTTCATCCATGTCGAAACCATTGCCTCGCGCGCCTCGATCCATGATTGGGTGATCCGCGCGCATCGCCACGCCAACCTGTCGCAGATCCTGTTCGTCGAGCGTGGCGGCGGGGAAATGACGTTCGAGGCCGCCACAATTCCCTTCACCGCGCCGGCCGCCATCCTGGTGCCCTCGACCATTGCCCATGGCTTCCGCTTCGAGCCAGAGGTGACCGACGGTTGGGTGGTCAGCTTCACCGACGACGTTGCCTCCGCGCTCGGCAACCAGTCGGATGCGGCCTGGTCGCGGCTGCGCACACTCGCGGCGGACCCGGTGGTGCCGCTGGCAACGCCGCAAGAAGGAAAACGCGTCGCCGAGCTTTGCGCCGAGCTGCATCAGGAGCGTTTCCTGGCGCGCGAAGGTTTTCGCGTCGCCATGCGCGGCCTTTTGGCCCTCATCGCGGTGGAAGTGGTCCGGCTTGCCGCCAGCCGCGCGCGCTCGGGCACGGTGACGCTTGCGCCCGCCGACCCGACCGTTGACGCTTTGCGCGACCTGATCGAGCAGAATTTCCGGCGGGAGCGGCTGCTATCTTTCTATGCCGAGAAGCTGGCGATGACGCCCGACCGGCTCAATGATCACGTCAAACGCGCCACCGGCGTCACCGCCGGCCATCTGATCCGCCAGCGCGTGCTGACCGAAGCCAAGCGCCAGCTCGTCTTCACCAATCAGGCAATCCAGGAAATCTCCTACGATCTGTCGTTTTCCGATCCGTCGCATTTTGCCCGCTTCTTCCGCGGGCAAACCGGCACCACGCCGCAGGAATTCCGCGCGGGAAGGAGCAGGTAGCACAAAGACGCTGCCAGAAATTCAGACCTCGTCATGGCCGGGCTTGTCCCGGCCATCCACGTCTTTACTGCGGCCAGAACGTGGATGCCCGGCACAAGGCCGGGCATGACGATGAAGGACTTAGTGCTTTACGTCCTCCGCACGTTCACTGTCCAGATCCCCTCAGGCCCGAAGTAACGATCGTATGGAAAGTCGCGAAAATCGATTTGGAATTCGTCGGCGATCGCCAATATCAACTCGTAGGCGTCAGCACCATCTATTCCCATGTCGTAGTTTATTGTAGCGGCGGGCTGAATTTTGGATGCGGGTACCGCATGAATATTCCGGAGAATCTGGGCGATTGCTTGCTCGGTTTCTGTCACGGCGTTTTGCCGATTTCCTTCATTACCTCAGTCGCTTCCTTGAAGGCATGGTTGGCGGCAGGCAGGCCGCAATAGATCGCCTGCTGCAAAATGATTTCCTTGATGTCGTCGGCGGAAAAGCCGCCCTCGGTCATGGCCGCGCGCATATGCATGCGGAATTCATCCCATTGTCCGAGCGCGACCATGGTTCCGATGACGAGCACGCGCCGCGTGCGCTCGTCGAAATGCGGGCGCGACCAGATCTCGCCCCAGGCGTAGCGGGTGATGAAGTCCTGAAAATCCTCGTTGAATGGCGTCTTGCCGGCATTGGCGCGATCGACCCAGGCATTGCCCAACACCTTGCGCCGGCGGCCCATGCCCTTTTCGTGCCGTTCGCGGTCATCCATGCACGCCTCCTAGCGCCAGAAATTTCGATACCGTGTCAGTATAGATCGCCGGCTGCTCGACATTGGCGATATGCGCGGCGTCGAGCACCGTGAGCACAGAACCTGAAATCCGCGCCTGCATAAATTCGGCGCCGTCCAGCGGCGTCGATTGGTCGTGTTTGCCGGCGATGATCAGGGTCGGCGCGGTGATCCGCTGCAATAACTCGCGGTGATCCATGTCGCGGATCGCCTCGCAGGCGGCGATGTAACCTTGCACCGGCGTGGCAGAAAGCATTTCCGTCATGCGAGCGATGGTCTCGGGCTCGCGCGCGCGGAAGGCGTCGGTGAACCACAGCTTCATCACCGCATCGGCGACCGCGCCGACGCCCTGTTCACGCACTATTTTGATGCGGTCGTTCCAGCGCACCTTGTCGGCGAAATAAGCCGAGGTGTTGGACAGGATCAGCTTGTCGATCCGATCTGCTGCATTGGCGGCCAGCCATTGGCCGACCATGCCGCCCATGGAGAGGCCGCACCAATGCACCTTGTCGAGTCCCAGGGAATCCATGATTGCCAGCGCATCCAGCCCGAAGCGCTCCATGTTGTGCGGCGCATGGCCCAGGCCGGAACGGCCATGCCCGCGCCGGTCGTAACGCACCACGTGAAAGTCGCGCGCCCATTCGGCCGCCTGCGCGTCCCACAAATGCAGGTCGGTGCCGAGCGAGTTGGAAAGCATGAGGGCAGGGGCCGTCGCATGACCATCGACCCGCACATAGAGCGGACAACCCTCGGCATCGACTACGCGTCCGGTCATGCTTATGCGTTCTTGATGGAGCCCAACAGGCGGTCGATGAAATCGCCCGCCATCCCGGTGTAATGTTCGGGCGCGACCAGTTTGGCGATTTCATCAACCGGAAGGTATTCTGTCACACGCTTGTTCTCGCTCAGTACATCGCGCAGGTGGCGCTTTTCCTTCGCTGCTCTCATACAAGCTTCCTCCAGCAGTTTGTGCGCCTCCTGCTTGCCGATTTTTTTGGCGAGCGCGACCGAAACGGCTTCGGCCATGATCAGCCCCTGGCTGATATCGAGATTGGCGCGCATGCGCTCGGCATCGACCTCGAGGCCTTCGGCGATATCGGCAACGGCGCGTAGCGCGCCTGAGGTGACGAGCAGAAGTGCCGGGAAAGTCGGCCATTCCGCCTGCCAGCCGCCGAGCGCGCGTTCGTGCTCCTGCACCTGCGCGGCGAAAATGGTGGCCGCCAGTTGCGGCGCCATGCAGGCCGCCGCGAGCGCAGCCGCCGCGGCTGTCGGGTTACGCTTGTGCGGCATGGAAGAGGAGCCTCCGCGCCCCGATTCCGCCGGCTCAAAGGCTTCGCCGACTTCGGTCTGCATCAGCAGCGAAACATCCCGCGCGATCTTGCCGCAGGTGCCGGCGAGGATTGCGAAAGCGCCCGCGACTTCGGCGAGCCGGTCACGGTGGCTGTGCCAGGGCGCTTCCGGCGCCGGGAGCTTGAGAGCTTTGGCAAGGCCTGCGGTCACATCAAGACCGCGCGTGCCGAGCGCGGCCAGCGTGCCGGCCGCCCCGCCGAATTGCAGCACCAAAGCGCTCTCGCGCAGCCGCAGCAGCCGCTCTTTCGCGCGCGCCAGCGCCGCGGCGTAGCCCGCGAGCTTGAGCCCGAACGGCATCGGCAGCGCCTGCTGCATCCAGGTGCGCGCCACTGCCGGCGTTTTCTCGTGCTGCCTGGCCTGCTCGCTGAAAGCGGCCACGGCGCGGTTGAGATCGGTCGCGAGCGCATCGATGGCGTCGCGCAATTCCAGCACCAGCGCGGTGTCGATCACGTCCTGGCTGGTGGCGCCCCAATGCACGAAGCCAGAAGCCTCGCGGTCGGTCTTGGCCACTTCGGCAGTCAGCATTTTCACCAGCGGAATCGCGATGTTGCCGGCCGCGACCGCGTCCTCGGCGACCTGACCAAGATCGAAGCGATCGGCGCGGCATGCGGCCACAATCGGACCTGCGGCCTTGGCGGGAATGACGCTGGCGTCCGCTTCCGCCTTTGCCAACGCCGCTTCGAAATCCAGCATCCGCTGCAGCCGCACCTTGTCATCCACCACGGCGCGCATGGCCGCGCTGGAAAACAGCGGCCCGAGCAGGGAGGAGGATGACAGTATGGCCATGGTTGGGACCCGCGGGCGCACAGTTAGCCTGATTTGCCGGACCGGCGCGAGTAGGCGCGGCTTTCCCCCCCCGTTACTCAGTTGGGACTATATTCTTGGATGGCTCGTCTGATCGGAGCGTTGTTTGACGCCCACGGGATATTCGGACTATCTCCCGCCACCGGTTCAGCAAAGGCGCGGGGAATACCATGGCGATGACGATGAGCGGCGAATACCAAATCGCGGCCCCGCGCGAGGTGGTCTGGGTGAAGCTCAACGACCCGGAAGTGCTGAAAGCCTGCATCCCGGGCTGCGAGAGTCTGGATAAGCTTTCCGATACCGAATTCCAGGCCGTGGCCGTGACCAAGATCGGCCCGGTGAAGGCCAAATTCAAAGGCAAGGTCAATCTCACCGACCTCGATCCTCCCAACGGCTACAAGATTTCCGGCACCGGGGATGGCGGGATCGCCGGTTTCGCCAAAGGCGGGGCGGTGGTCGCACTCATCCCCAAGGATGGCGGCACTTTGCTCACCTATAATGTGGAGGCGCAGATTGGCGGCAAACTGGCGCAGATCGGCCAGCGCCTGGTCAACGGCGCCGCGAAGAAATTGGCCGACGAGTTCTTCGAGAAATTCGCCGCCGCGGCTGCGATGCCCGCCTCCTGAACGTCCGGCCTGCGCACCTTGACCAAGCCCGGCGTGTCGCTAAAGTCCCGCCGAAACCGCCTTTCAGGCTCCTCGGACCCAAGTTTCAAGGAGGAATTGAATGCCCGCCGTCGCGATGACGGTGAACGGCAAAGCCGTCACCGCTGATGTGGATCCGCGCACGCTATTGGTCGAATTCCTGCGCGAGCATCTGCGCCTGACCGGCACCCATGTGGGGTGCGACACCTCGCAATGCGGCGCCTGCGTCGTGCATGTGGATGGCAAGGCCCTGAAGTCCTGCACCACCTTCGCGTGGCAGGTCGAAGGCGCGAGCGTCACGACGATTGAAGGCCTGGCCGCGCCCGACGAGCCGCTGCATCCGATGCAGGAGGCCTTCCGCGAGCATCACGGCTTGCAGTGCGGCTACTGCACCCCCGGCATGATCATGTCGGCGATCGATATCGTGAACCGAAAGGGATTCGCGCTGGAAGATCACGTCATCCGTGAGGAGCTCGAAGGCAACATCTGCCGCTGCACCGGCTACCATAATATCGTGAAGGCGATTGCCTCCGGCGCTGCTGCCATGGGCGGCAAGAAAGCTGCAGCGTAGGGGCAGGCAACGGACTTCCAAGGAAAACCTCTATGTACGCTTTCACCTATCTTCGCCCGACCACGGTGCGGCAGGCCGCCAATCTCCTCGCCAAGAATGAGGACGCCAAGCTTTTGGCCGGCGGCCACACACTGATCCC
>JAXDOO010000143.1:0-2551 GCA_034668865.1 Alphaproteobacteria bacterium | reverse complement strand
TCGGATCAATTCTCGCGCAGCGCTGCCAAAATCAGCGCCGCCGCCACGTCGCGAATCGCATAAGCGGCTTTGTTTGCTACAGTGCTCCCAGTCTGGTGATCGCGATGTGGCCGCAACGCCTCGACGCGGCGGCGCTTCGCACAGCACGGAGGAAGACCATGACGCATCGTGTCATCGCCGTGACCTTGGGCGCCTCGCTCGTCGCACTCGGCCTTCACGCCGCGGCCGCGCAGACGCGCACCCCGCTCCCCGTCGTTGTCATCGGCGTGAACGTCACCATCTGGCCGGCCATCGTCGCCGACAAGAAAGGTTTCTTCGCCGAAGAGGGAATCGATTTCGACCTGATCACGTCCGGTGCGAGCACGCGTTCGCTGCAACAGGTCGCCGCAGGCAGCGCGCCGATCGGGAGTTCCTCCATGGTCGACACGGTTCGGGCGATCAGCGGCGGCGCGAAGGTCAAGGTGTTCCTGAACAGCCTCGCCGTCGGCACGCACAGTCTGAGTGCCGGCAAGAACATCAAGTCGGTGAAAGACCTCAAGGGCAAGCGGGTTATGACCGGCGGGCCGAACGACATCACGAACCTATGGTGGGCCGCTATGGCGCGCCATCACGGACTGGATCCGAACAAGGACGTGGAGCTGATGTATTCGGGCGCAACATCCGCGCGATTCGCGGCGCTGGTGGCTGGCGGCATCGATGCAACGCCGATCGCACCGCCGCAGAGTTTCAAGGCGGTCGAGGACGGCTTTACCGATCTCGGTCCGGTCGCGCCCTATCTCGGCGAATTCCCGATGATGATCTGGCACGTGAACGAGAACTGGGCGCGCAGCAATGAGAAACAGATCACCGGCTTCATCCGGGCGCATAACAAGGCGGTGCGTTATCTCTCCGATCCGGCGAACAAGAGCGAGGTTTCGCTAATGCTGGCGCAGGCCTCGAGCTCGAACCTCGAGGACTCGCTGAAGGCTTGGGACATTTCCATGCAGCTGAAAGCCTTCGTGCCCGACGGCAGCATCTCCGATGCCGCAGTCGAACGCGTCCGCGATACGCTGCTTGCGTCCGGCGACCTCAAGGCATCCGGCTCCCCGGCAACTTACGTCGATCGCCGCTTCCTCAACGCCGTGGCGAAGTGATGAATTTCACCAGCCACTAGACCATGTGTGGAGCTTTCGATAACCGGCTATAACGGCGCGTGTCAGGTCTGCACAAAACGCGAATTGCAAATCTGAACTGGCGCACCAGTTCCTGCAATTCACCTTCGGCGTCTGCGATCATGCCGGGATGGATTTCTGAAATACGGAAAGCAGATGACGCGACACCGGAAACGGTCTGCGTGGCGGTCGACGATGTCTTGTTGGCCAAAGTCGCCGCCTTGCAAAGCGTGGGCGGGGTCATTGTCGATGTCCGCGAGCTGTCGGATCACACCCTGGCAAGCCTGCGGATGAGAGCGGGTGACGTGAAGGTGCTATAACGCTCGCCTGAAGCACCGTCGGGGGTGGCTTTCACTTGCGCCAGGTCGCTTGCACGACGATCGTCTGCGTTGTCTTGGCCGCCATGGCGGCGGGCAGCGCGCGCGCTGAATTCCCGGGCTGCCGGCCCGAAGCCGGCGGCGCAAGCATAGTTCGCGGCGCGGTCGACGGCCGCACGATCGTGCTCACGGACGGGCGCGAGGTTCGCCTCGCCGGCATCGAGCTGGTCCAGCAGGCGCGGGAGGCTGCGCGAAGCGCGCTGCAACAGCTCGCCGGCAAAGAGGTTGCGCTGCGCACCAGCGTGCCGGGCACAGACCGCTACGGCCGCCGGATCGCCTTTGCCTTCGTCGCCGGTCAGGATCAATCGGTGCAGGAAAAGCTGGTTTCCGACGGGCATGCCCTTGGCGCTCCCGGCGCGCGCCTGCCCGAATGCGCGGCCGCGCTGTTGCAAGCTGAGGCCAGGGCGCGTACGGCCGGCCTCGGGATCTGGGCGAGCCCGGCGCGGCACCGGGCCGATAGGCCGGCCGAAATCGGGACCGAGCGGGGCCGCTTCGCCCTGGTCGAAGGCAGGGTGATCTCGGTGCGCGAGTTCGGCGCCACGATCTATGTTAATTTCGGGCGGCGCTGGTCGGAAGATTTTACCGTCACGGTTCCCAAGCGCAGCGAGGGGGCATTTACCACGGCCGGACTCGACCTCAAGAAGCTGGGTGGCCGGCATGTTAGAGTGCGCGGTTACGTGGAGGAGCGCGGCGGGCCCTGGATCGAGGCGACGCGCCCGGAACAGATTGAGATCGTTGGGCGACGCTGAGACCGGCATGACCATGACGAAAAGGATTTTCGGGATGACTTGGGCGCGCGGGCTTGGCCTCGCGGCGCTCGTTCTCAGCTTGACGAATTGCTCGACCACCATGCTGCCCGGCGAGAACGGCGCTCTCTCGCCCGCCGTTTCGAACCAGGAGCAGGAGACCCCGGCAAATCTGCGCGAGCACCAGCGCATTCTCGCCGCCTATGGCGGGGCCTACGAGAACGCGCGACTGCAGAGTTTCCTCGCGCAGACCGTCGACCGTCTCATGGCCGCGTCC
>JAXDOO010000142.1:0-9548 GCA_034668865.1 Alphaproteobacteria bacterium | reverse complement strand
CCGGTGCCGATGCATCCGGTGATGGCTTTCACCGCGCTGCTTTGCATCGCCGTGGGCGCGGGCGCCGCCGGCGCGTTGAACATGTGGTACGACGCCGACATCGATGCGCGCATGCAGCGCACCAGCGCGCGGCCGATTCCCGCCGGGCGCATACTGCCCGGCGAGGCGCTTGGCTTCGGCCTGCTGCTCGCCGGCTTCTCGATAGTGATCCTCTCGCTGTTGGTGAATCTCACCGCCGGCGCGCTGCTTGCCTTCACCATCTTCTTCTATGTTGTCGTCTATACGATGTGGCTAAAGCGCTGGACACCGCAGAACATCGTCATCGGCGGCGCCGCCGGGGCTTTTCCGCCGATGATCGGCTGGGCCGCGGCGACCGGGGGCATTAGCCTAGAATCGGTGCTGCTCTTTCTCATCATCTTCTTCTGGACGCCGCCGCATTTCTGGGCGCTGTCGCTCTACCGCGTCGAGGACTATGCGCGCGCCGGCATTCCGATGCTCCCGGTAGTCTCCGGCGAGCGCGAGACGCGCCGGCAGATCCTGATCTACACGCTGATCCTGGCGCCGCTCGGCGTCGCGCCCTGGCTGCTCGGCTTCGCCGGTCCGGTTTATGGCGTCATCGCGATACTCTCCGGTGCGGCGATGCTGGCGCTTGCGATCCGGCTTTCAACCGAGCGCTCCGACCGCGCGGCCAAGCATCTCTTCGCTTTCTCGATCCTTTATCTCTTCCTGCTCTTTGCCTTTCTCTTGATTGATCGCGCAGTGGGAGCCCATCTGGGTTTGGTGGGATGAGCGTCATGAGCGAGCCGCATGAGCAGACCGGGATCGTGCTCACCGAAGAGCAGAAGCGCCGCCGCCGCGCGCGCTCGGTCGCCATCGCGGTGTCGCTCGGAGTTTTGGTCGTGCTGTTCTATCTGGTGACCCTGGTGAAGGGCCCGGGCTTGCTGCAGCGACCGTTGTGAGAAACCCATGAGCGCAGGCAGCATTCATTCAGCCCGCAGCGCCTCGCGCCGGCGCGACATCGTGGTGGCGGCGGCCTGCGGCGCCTTCGTCGCGGTTATGGTGGGGGCGGCTTACGCGGCGGTGCCGCTATACAATTGGTTCTGCCGCACCACCGGTTTCGGCGGCACCACGCAGGTTTCGACGGCCGCGCCGGCGCAGATGCTTGGCCGCAGCATTACCGTTCGTTTTGACGCCAACGTCGCCCCCGGGCTGCCATGGCGCTTCGTGCCGGAGAAGAATTACGTCGATGTACGGATCGGTGAGGTGCTGACGGTCAACTACACCGTGACCAATCTCGCCGCGCGCGACACGGTCGGGCAGGCCAGCTACAACGTTACCCCGCCGACGACCGGGGCGTATTTCCAGAAGATCAACTGCTTCTGCTTTACCGAGCAATCGATGAAAGCCGGCGAGACGCGCGAGATGCCGGTGGTCTTCTATGTCGATCCGGCGCTGGCGCGGGACGCCGAGCAGGACGGGCTGAACACGATTACGCTCTCTTACACCTACTTCCCGGTGCGCCAGCCAGAGCCGGCATCGGCGAGCACGCAGGGTAGCGGGCGGGTTTACTAAGCGACAACCGAGCGCGCCGCGAGCGCCGCTCACGACGACAGACGGAGAAGATCACGATGGCCGACGCCCACGCCAAGCATCACGACTATCACCTGGTCGATCCGAGTCCATGGCCGGCGATCGGCTCGATCGCGGCCTTTCTCGCGGCGGTCGGCGCCATCAGTTGGATGCATCATCTGTTTGCCGCAGCCCCGATCGTATTTGGCATTGGTGTGACCGGCATCCTCTACACCATGCTGATGTGGTGGCGGGACGTCATCAAGGAGGCGGAGGTCGAGGGCCATCATACCCGCGTGGTGCAGCTGCATCACCGCTACGGCATGCTGCTGTTCATCGCCTCCGAGGTGATGTTCTTCGTCGCCTGGTTCTGGGCCTATTTCAACGTCGCGCTGTTCCCCGCCGATCCGAATGATGTCGCGCGCCTGGCCGTTACTGGCGGCGTTTGGCCGCCGAAGGGCATCGAGACCTTTGAACCCAGGCATTTGCCGCTTTTGAACACGCTGATCCTGCTCACCTCCGGCACTACGGTCACCTGGGCGCATCACGCGTTGCTGCACAATGATCGCGACGGCCTGAAGAAGGGCTTGATCCTCACCATCCTGCTCGGCATCACCTTCACCGCCGTGCAGGCATATGAATACAGCCATGCTGCCTTCGCCTTCAAAGGCAACATTTACGGCGCCACTTTCTTCATGGCGACTGGCTTCCATGGCGCACATGTCATCATCGGCACCATTTTTCTCACCGTGTGCCTAATCCGTGCCTACAAGGGCCAGTTCACGCCGACCCAGCATCTCGGCTTCGAGTTCGCCGCTTGGTACTGGCACTTCGTCGACGTGGTCTGGCTGTTCTTGTTCGCCTGCATCTATGTCTGGGGCGCAGGTGGCGAACAGGCCGCTGCGGCTGCCGGCGGGCATTAACCTAATGTCTGGCTGGGCGTGTCCCGGCCATCCGGATTAGGCGCGCATTGCCTTCATACGCGAGATGCCCGGCACAAGGCCCGGCCTAACGAATTATTCTGGCGGCGAGGAAACTAAATGCGTGACTCGCAAGCCCCATCTCCCTTTGTGGCGGGCCTGACCTGCCGCTGTCCCGCCTGCGGCAAAGGGCGGCTGTTTCAGAATTTCCTCGCCGTGCGGCCGCGCTGTGAAACCTGCGGCCTCGACTTTGGCTTTGCTGATGCCGGCGACGGCCCGGCGATCTTCGTCATGCTGTTCGGAGGCTTCATCGTGGTGGGAGCCGCGCTGCTGGTGGAGGTGATGTATCGGCCGCCTTATTGGGTCCATGCCGCGCTGTGGGGGCCGTTGATCCTCTTGGTGACGCTGGCGCCGCTGCGCTCCATGAAGGGCCTGCTGATCGCCTTACAATATCATCACAAGGCGGCGGAAGGGCGCCACGAGCGCCAGAGCGGATCATGAGCGCGGTCCGCCGCGGTCTGTTCGTGCCGAGCCTCGCGACGCTTATCGCGTTCGCGATTCTGTTCGCGCTTGGCACCTGGCAGCTTCAGCGCAAAGCGTGGAAGGAAGAACTGATCGGCACGCTCATGCGCCGGCTCACCGCCGCGCCCGTTGTCCTGCCGCCGCCGGCGCAATGGGCATCGTTGCAGCAGGAGCGCGACGAATTCACCCGGGTGAAATTCCGCGCCGAATATTTGCCCGGCAGGGAAGCCTTGGTCTGGGCGACCGGTTCCGCCTTGCGCGATGACGTGAAAGGTCCGGGCGTTTTCGTGTTCACCCCGGCACGGCTCGCCTCAGGTGAAACGGTGGCGGTCAACCGCGGCTTCGTCGCCGATCAGAAACCCACCGGCGCCACGGCGCGTCCACCACCGGCGCTAGGCGTGGTCGAGATTACCGGCGTGCTGCGCTGGCCCGAACCGAAGGGGTGGGAACTGACGGCGGCTTATGACAAGGGCGCGCAGCTCTGGTTCGTGCGTGACCACTTGGCGATAGCGCGGGAAAGCGGTTGGACCCAGGTCGCGCCCTTTTATATCGAGCGCGAAGGGCAAGAGCCTGCCGATGGGCTGCCGCCGCCCGGCCCGTTGAAGCCGAATTTGCCGAACAACCACCTGCAATATGCAGTGACCTGGTACGGACTGGCGGTGGTGCTGCTGGCGGTCTTTGGCTTCTGGGTCCGCGGCCGCCGCGATTTGCAGGTTGAGGAAAACAGCTAGAGTTTACCGTCCATCTGGTCCGCCACCGGCCCCGGCGGAAGCAACCGCTTCCTTGTGAAAACTGCCGCTTCCGATTAGGCTCAGGCCTTCGACTTCCAGCCGCAGTGCGGGTGGAAGTACAGTCTTTTCAAGTAGTTATAAAGGCGCGGGCGGATTATATCCCTCCGGGCGCCTCTGCAGGGAAACTCGTGCGCTACATTTCCACCCGGGGCGAGGCCCCGCCGCTCGGCTTTGTCGAAGTCATGCTCGCCGGTCTTGCCCGCGATGGCGGGCTTTATGTGCCGGAATCCTGGCCGCGTCTGAGCGAGCGCACCATCGCCGGTTTCGCCGGCCGCCCTTATGCCGAGGTGGCGGTGGAGGTGATCCGGCCATTCGTCGGCGATGCCATTCCCGAGGACAGTCTCGCCCGCATGACGCGCGAGGCCTACGACACCTTCCGCCATCCCGCGACGGTGCCGCTGGTGCAGACCGGCAGCAATCAATTCGTGCTCGAGCTGTTTCACGGGCCGACCTTGGCGTTCAAGGATCTTGCCATGCAGCTGCTCGCGCGCATGATGGATTATGCATTGAAAGCCCGCGGCGAGCGCACCACCATCGTGGTGGCGACGTCCGGTGATACCGGCGGTGCGGCGGTAGAAGCCTTCCGCGGCTGCTCGCAAGCGGATGTGGTGGTGCTGTATCCGCACGACCGTATTTCGGACGTTCAGCGGCGCATGATCACCAGCGTCACCGACGCCAATGTGCATGTACTGGCGATCGACGGCACATTCGATGACTGCCAAGCGCTGGTGAAGGGGATGTTCAATCACCACGCCTTTCGCGATCAGGTGCGGCTCTCCGGCGTCAATTCGATTAACTGGGCGCGTATCGTGGCGCAGGCGGTCTATTACTTCACCGCAGGTGTGACCCTGGGCGCCCCCGCGCGCCCAATCGCTTTCGCCGTGCCGACCGGCAATTTCGGCGACGTCTATGCTGGCTATGTCGCCCATCGCATGGGCCTTCCCGTACAGCGGCTGGCCATTGCGACCAACGTCAACGATATCCTCGCCCGCACGCTGGCGAGCGGCAGCTATGAATTGCGCGACGTGCTGCCGACCAGTTCGCCCTCGATGGACATTCAGGTATCGTCGAATTTTGAACGGCTGCTGTTCGAGGCCTATGGGCGCGACGCGCACACCGTGCGTTCGCTGATGGGCTCGCTGGCGCAATCGCGGCGATTTTCCTTGTCGGTGGGGGCATTGTCGGAAATCCGCAGCCTGTTCTCCGCCGACCGCGCCGATGAGGAAGAGACCGCCGCCACCACCCGGACGCTATTGAAGGAAACCGGATACTGCATAGATCCGCATACAGCCGTGGGCGTAGCCGTTGCGGAGAAAGAAACCCGCGATCCGGCGGTACCCATGGTCGTCCTTTCCACCGCGCATCCGGCCAAATTCCCCGATGCAGTTGAGGCCGCTTGCGGCCAGCGTCCCGCGCTTCCCGATTGGCTTGCCGACCTTGCCGAGCGGCCCGAACGCGTCACCCGGTTGCCCGCCGATCAGTCGGCGGTCGAACATTTTATTATCGCGGCCAGTCGTGCCGCGCGTGAAGGAGCAGCTGCATGAGTGTAGAGGTCACGCATCTTCCGTCCGGCCTTACCGTCGTGACCGATGCCATGCCGCATTTGGAAACGGCCTCGCTTGGCGTCTGGGTCGGCTCCGGTAGCCGCGACGAACAGCCGGATGAACATGGGATTTCGCATCTGCTCGAACACATGGCGTTCAAGGGCACCTCGCGCCGAAGCGCCCGGCAGATCGCGGAGGAGATCGAGGCCGTCGGCGGCGACCTCAACGCGGCAACCAGCGCGGAAAACACCGCCTATTATGCCCGCGTGCTGAAGGCCGACGTGCCGCTGGCGCTGGATGTGCTCTCCGACATCCTGGCCGACCCGACCTTCGACCCAGCCGAGCTCAAGCGCGAGCAGCACGTCATCGTGCAGGAGATCGGCGCGAGTGAGGACACGCCGGACGATATCGTGTTCGATTATCTGCAGGCGAAAGCGTTTCCAAAACAGCCGCTCGGCCGCTCTATTCTCGGCACGCCGGAAACCGTGCGCTCGTTCGAGCCGTCGCGACTGCGCGCCTATCTCGCGCGCAATTACAAGGCGCCTGACATGGTGGTCGCCGCGGCCGGCGCCATCGATCATGCCGCGGTGGTGCACGAAGTTGAGCGTCGATTCTCAAGCTTTGCCGGGCCGGCCGCGCCGGTGCCGGAAGTGGCCCGTTTCGGGGGCGGCACGCATATCGAGAAGCGTGAGCTGGAACAGGTGCATCTGACCGTGGCACTGCGAGGTCTGCGGCAGCAAGACCCCGAGCTCTACAGCCTACAGGTCTTCAACAGCGCGCTCGGTGGCGGCATGTCGTCGCGCCTATTCCAGGAAGTGCGCGAGAACCGCGGTCTCTGTTACTCGATCTATTCCTTCCATGTTGCGTATCAGGACACGGGCATGTTCGCGCTCTATAGCGGCACGGCGGAGACGGACGCGCCGGAATTGATGCGCGTCGTGGTCGACCAGATCGCGCAGGCATCGGAGAACCTCACCGAGGCGGAAGTCGCCCGGGCCAAGGCGCAGATGAAAGCGGGTCTGCTGATGGCGCTGGAAAGCTCGCGTTCGCGCGCCGAGCAATTGGCGCGGCAGATGCTTGCCTATGGCCGGCCGATTCCGTTAAGCGAGTTGGTCGGCAAGATCGAAGCCGTGACGGTGGAAAGCGCCCGCGCGGCTGGCCGGGCGCTGATCGCCGGCAGCCAGCCCGCGGTTGCGGCGCTTGGTCCCGGTGCCGGTCTGGAGACGGCAGCAAATATCGCCGCCAGCTTGTATCGTCAGGCGGCCTGACGGCCCATGCTTTCATGACGTTCTTTCGCGCTGTCAGCTTCACCGAACCTGCGCTCTCTGTGACGGGCGACAAGGTAACGCTGCGCCTTCCGCAGATGTCGGATTTTGAGGAATGGGCGGCGCTGCGTGAAACGAGCCGCGCATTTTTGGTGCCTTGGGAGCCGACCTGGCCGGCGGATGATTTGAGCCGTGCCTCTTTCCGCCGTCGTCTGAAACGTTATGCCGAGGATCAGCGCAATGACCTCGCCTATCCGTATTTCATCTTCCGCAATGAGGATCAGAAGCTGGTCGGCGGCTTGACCGTCACGAATATCCGCCGCGGCGTCGCGCAGGCCGGCAGCCTCGGTTATTGGATGGGCGCGGCCTATGCCCGCCAGGGCTATATGACCGCAGCGGTGCGAGCGTTGGTGGCTTTCTCCTTCTCGACTTTGAAGTTGCACCGCGTCGAGGCGGCCTGCATTCCGGAAAATACCGCGTCGGTGCGGCTGTTAGAGAAGACCGGGTTCGTCCGAGAGGGCTATGCGCGGGAATACCTGTGTATCAACGGCAGCTGGCACGACCATCTGCTTTACGCTCAAGTCAAGCCTGACGACCGGGCCATGTTCCGCTTTTAACTAGTGGAAGCGGCCTTGGGCTCACATGGTGATTGATATAAACTTGCTTGACGGGGGCGGGGCCTGAGACATGCTTATTGCTGAATTTGAACCGATCGTTTGCCGCGGTGCCGCGGCACTCGCCGCATTGATGCTGGCTTCGCTGGCGGCTGGCTGCTCAAGTGACCGGATTGTCGGATCCGAGCAAAGCTCCGCGTCGGCTTCGGCCGGTCAGAGCTCGCCTTCCACGATGTCGCAGTTGAGGGATATCATTATACGCAAACCGCCGGAACCCTCGCCGGCTGAGAAACAGGCGGCGGTCACCAATATCGCGGAAACGATTTGCCCCCCGGTTGACGTGCGCGCGGGTGCTTCCACCTTGACCGTGCCGCCCGGCAGCTCGGACGCTCTCGCGCTGCGCTATCAAGGTTCGCTCGGCGAGCTGGCGCGCGAATGCAATGTCTCCGGCGGCGTCATGCGCATGAAGATCGGCATCGAGGGCCGCGTGCTGGTCGGTCCGGCAGGGGGCCCCGGCCAACTTGACGTGCCGCTGCGCTACGCGGTGGTCAAAGAAGGCCCGGAGCCGAAGACGGTGGTCTCGAAGTTCTCCAAGATCCAGGTCGCGATTCCAGAAGGCCGACCCAACGTCTTGTTCACTCATGTCGATAGCGACATCGCCTTTCCGATGCCCCCCGGCTTGGATATCGAGGCCTATGTTGTCTACGTCGGGTTCGATCCGGCCGGGGACAAGCAGCAGCCCGCCAAAAAGCCGCCGGCGAGATCTGCCCCGCGCCGCTGATGGCGAGAAGCCGCGCTTAATTTAGCTTGTTCTTGACGTCTTCGATGCCGCTGGCGAGCAGCTCGTCGGCCAGTTTGCCCTTGGCGGTATCCTTCAGGATCCGCTCAGCCGCGGTGACAGCCGCATCGGCAGCCGCGGCGCGCACGTCCGCCAGCGCTTGGATCTCGGCTTGGGCGATCTTGGCTTCCGCCATCTTTGTGCGACGGGCGACAAATTCACTCATCTTGGCTTCGGCCTCGAGCGTCATGCGCTCGGCGTCTGCCTTGGCGCCGGTAAGGATGGCCGCGGCTTCGCCTTCGGCCTCTTTTTGCTTTTGCCTATAATGCGCGAGCAGGGCCTGCGCTTCCTCGCGCAGCCGCCGTGCCTCATCCAGTTCGGCCTTGATCCGGTCGCGGCGATGGTCGAGCGCTTCCGCAATCTTCTTGTGCACGCCGATATAAAGAAGAATGCCAACGAAGATGAAGAAGGAAACCGCAACCCAGAATTCAGCGTCGAACATGGTTCGTCCTCAGCGCTTAAGCACTTCGGCAACTGCGGCGGTAACGGCCTGGCCGGACGGCTCAGTGCCGGTCAGTCGCTTCACGATGGCCGCGGTCGCGTCGGTGGCGATGCTGCGCACATTGCCCATCGCCGCGGATTTGGTTGCGGCAATGGTTTTCTCGGCCTCCGCGAGCTTGGCGTCGAGCTGCTGCTCAAGCGCCTTGCGCTTGCTGTCAGCTTCCGCCTGCTGCTTCTCGCGCGTGGCATTGGCCAAGGCCTGGGCACGGGAGCGCGCATCCGCCAGCGATTTTTCATAGGCCGTGTTGGCGGCATCCGCCGCTTCCTTGAACTGCTGCGCTTCCGCAAGGTCGTCATCGATCTGCTTGGCGCGCGCGTCGATGATGCCGCCGACGCGCGGCAGCACCAGGCGCGATGCCAGCAGATAGAGCGCGGCGAAGGCAATTGCGAGCCAGAACAGCTGGGACACGAAGGTTTCCGACTGAAATGGCGGAAACGGTGGCTTTTGGCCGCCAGGCGCCCCGGTGTGCGCAGGAGTAGCCATCGATCAGAGCGCGAACAGGAGCAGGAGCGCGATCAGCAGCGAGAAGATGCCCAAGGCCTCGGTTACGGCGAATCCGAAGATCAGATTGCCGAATTGGCCCTGCGCGGCCGATGGATTACGCAGCGCAGCCGCGAGATAATTGCCGAAAATGGTGCCCACGCCGACGCCGGCGCCGCCCATTCCGATGCACGCGATACCAGCGCCAATATATTTGGCGGCCACAGGATCCATAACAAAACTCCTTTGCGGTTGGTCGGTGAGAGCCGGCCGTTCAATGGCCGGGATGAAGCGCATCGTTGATGTAGATGCAAGTGAGGATAGCGAAGACATAAGCCTGCAGGAATGCGACCAGCAGTTCCAGCGCGGTGAGCGCGACGGTGAGGCCGAGCGGCAGCACCGCGCCGAGCCAGCCAAGGAAGCCGAGCCCGCCGAGCATGGTGACGAAGCCGCCGAACACTTTGAGGGTGATGTGTCCTGCCAGCATGTTGGCGAACAGACGC
>JAXDOO010000141.1:0-2511 GCA_034668865.1 Alphaproteobacteria bacterium | reverse complement strand
GATCACGTGAAGGCGATCCATGTCTTCACCGAGAAGAACCCGCAGCCCAACGTAGTGAGATTCCAGATCGGTCCGCGCGCCGGACGGGCGAGCGTCTCCACCCGCATGCGGCTGGCGGACACCCAGGTCGTGTTCGCCGTTGCCGAAATGAGCGACGGCACGTTCTGGAGCGACGAGGTCGACGTCGTGGTCACGCTCGCCGCCTGTCTGGAGGAGTGATGATGGCGGCGCGCGCGCTCATCAACGTTCCGAAACAGGCCAAGAAGGGCGAGGTCATCTCGATCCGGGCGCTGATCTCGCATGAGATGGAAAGCGGGTTCCGTCCCAACAACTCCGGCCAGCTCATCCCGCGCAACATCATCAAGGAATTCGTCTGCACCTATGACGATGTCGAGATCTTCCGCGCCGAGCTGTTCCCGGCGATCTCCGCCAATCCCTACATCGCCTTCACCACGGTGGCGACCGGGAGCGGCACCATCACAATGACCTGGACCGGCGACAACGGCTTCTCCGCAACCGAGTCGGTCGCGATCGCCGTCGAATGAAGCCGCTCTGGCGCACGGTTGCCGCGCTCGCGATCGTCGGCGGCTCCTGTCCGTCGGTCGCCGAAATCCCGCTGCCGCAACGCAAGTCCGGCTATGACTTCATGGCGCCCGAGACGCGCGCCATCCAGGACGACGACACCGCCAACCCCGGCGTGCTGTGGGTGCTCGACGGCGAGGCGCTGTGGAACGGGAAGGCCGGCGCTGGCAAGTCGTGCGCCGACTGTCATGGCGATGCGAAAGCCAGCATGAAGGGCGTCGCCGCGCGCTATCCGGCGTTCAGCCCGGCGCAGGGCCGCCCGGTGAATATCGAGCAGCGCATCAACCTATGCCGCAGCGAACAGCAGCAGGCGAAACCGTTCTCCTATGAGAGCAAGGACCTGCTCGCGCTCTCTGCGTATGTGGGCAATCAGTCGCGCGGAATGCCGATCGCGGTGCCCGACGACGCACGCACGCGGCCGTTCCTGGAAAAGGGTGCGGCGGCATTCAGCAGCCGGCAGGGTCAGCTCAATCTCGCCTGCGCGCACTGCCATGACGACAACTGGCACGGCAGGCTCGCTGGCAATCCCGTCACCCAGGGGCACCCAACCGGATATCCGATCTACCGGCTGGAATGGCAGAACGCCGGCTCGCTGCAGCGGCGGCTGCGCAATTGCCTCACCGGGATGCGGGCCGAGGTGCCGGCGCCCAGTTCGCCGGAACTGGTCGATCTCGAGCTCTACCTGATGTGGCGCGCGCGCGGCATGCCGCTGGAGACCCCGGCGGTAAGGCCGTAGCGGCTGTCGCTGTAGCGCGTAGGGTGGGTAAAATCGCCTGTCGCACTGGTGCGCGTGGACACGGCGCGTGCGCGATTTTGCCCACGCGTCGCGGTCAGAGACACGCGCCTTTGCCCACCCTACGAAACCCGCGGGCGGTCACGCGCGCATCAATCCTGCTGGCCCACCGCCGGCACGTTGCTGCCGCGGCGATACTCCGGCAACGGCGGCAGTCCCCAGATGGTGGATTCCGTGCGCTTCCAGGTCTTCGGGAACTGCGGCGTGTCGCGGTGCCACGGCCGCGGATCGAAATAGCCGAGCACCTCGTCCTTCATCTGATCGAGCTCGATGTACAGCTCGACCGTATGCTCGTCCGGATTGCGGTGGTAGGTGGCGACGTTGTGGCCGGGCCCGTGGCGCACCGGCCCCCACAAAATCTTGATCTGCTTCGTGGCGAACATCTCGCAGGCATTCTGCATGTGCGACATGTCCTTCAGCTCGAAGGCGATGTGGTGCAGCTCCGCCACGTCGCCCTTGATGAAGTTCACGGTGTGGTGGTCGGTGTTGCAGCGCATGAACACGAACCAATCCTCGATCCAGTCGGAGACCTTGAAGCCCATGACCTTGGCGTAGAAGTCCGCGACCGCCTTCACATCCGGACAATGGAAGGCGATGTGGCCGAGCTTGAGCGGGCCGATGCCGCTCACCTGATGGTGCGAGCCGAGATACTTCCACTCCGTGAACAGGTCGATGCTGGTGTCCTTGTTGTCCTTGAACGTCAGCACCTTGCCCATGCCAGGGATGGCGTCGTTGCGCAGCTCCGACTTGATGCCGTCCTTGCCGAGCTCTTTCGCCAGCGCATCGAAATCACTATCCGGGGCAACCTCGAACGACAGCCTCGCGCAGTGGTTGCGATCTGTCTCTTCGAGCGCGATCGAGAGGAGCCCGGTCTTGGAGGCGAGGAACGCGCGCTTCTTCTCGCGCTCCGCCAGCACCAGGCCGGCAACCTCGGTCCAATAGGCGATCTGCCGCTCGATGTCCCTGGTCTCGAAGGTGGCGTGGCCGACCCGCCGGGGTTTGATCATTGTTGTCTCCCATTCCACAAGCTATTGGATTCCCGCAAACTATAGCCCACTCTTGCCAACCGCGCAGGATCGCGGTTTTGTCGTTGGATCAGTTTCAAGGGGGAACATCAACCATGGCCGGTTACAAGC
>JAXDOO010000140.1:0-7276 GCA_034668865.1 Alphaproteobacteria bacterium | reverse complement strand
GCCAACAGCCGCTCGATATCTTCCGGCCGCGACAGGCGATGGTCCCCGTCCTTCACCAGAGTGAGCACCACATCGTCGCGGGCAAAGCGCGACACCAGCTCCACCGTGTGGTTCCAGGGCACATCCTCATCTTGCACGCCCTGCAAGATGCGCACCGGACAGCCGGTCTCAATCAAATCGCCGAACATCAGATGATCGCGCGCCTCGACAATCAGGCGTCGGGTGATGCGGTAGGGCTCGTCCGAATAGGCGGACGGCTGCGACCATGAACCCGTCTCTTCGATCTCTCGCTTCACGGCCGCCGAAAAGCGCTTCCACATCAGCTCCTCGGTAAAATCGACCGCCGGCGCGATGAGGACGAGGCCCTTCACCGAGGCCTTGGCCGTCCGGCCGGCCTTTTCCCGCCGGCGCAATTCGCGCACCAGCAGAAGCGCCAGCCATCCGCCCATGGACGAGCCGACGATCACCTGCGGCCCCTGGCAGCAGGCGGTGAAGACTTCGAGACTTTCCTCCAGCCAGCCGCCGATGGTGCCGTCGACGAAGGCGCCGCCCGATTCTCCATGTCCGGAATAGTCGAAGCGGGTGCAGGCCCGCCCGCGTACTTCCGCCCATTGGTCGAGCGCCTCCGCCTTGGAGCCGCGCATATCGGACTTGAAGCCGCCCAGCCAGAACAAACCCGGCGAGGCGCCCGCCCGCTGGCGCACGGCGATGACACGGCCCGCCGCGCCGGTTCCTATCTCCACGGTTTTCAGGCAATCATTCATTCGCTCGCCTTCGCGATTCGCCGCTGGTTGAACCGGGGCCGCTGCATCGCCGTGTTTCGCCTCAAGCCCGCGCCGAACGCAAGAGGGTCGCAGGACAAGCGCAACGCGGATCCGCCATGGCCGACCGATCTTCCATCCTCGTCGCCCATTCGTATGCGGATAAACCGCTCCCCCGCACCCTCGCCAATTCCACCATCCTGCAGATCGTGCCTTCGCTGCGCGACGAGCCGGCGGCGCGGGTGGCGGTGGAGACCGCTATCGGGCTGCTGCAGAGCGGCGCGCGCGCCCTGGTGGCCGGGGCGCCGGGTGCGCTGGCGGGGAAATTACAAACGGCGGGCGGCGAATGGATTCCGCTTATCAACGATACGATGAATCCCTTGAGACTGCGACGTAATGCGAAGGTGCTGGAGAAGCTTATCCCTGCAGAGCGGATCGACGTGATCCATGCGCATGGCGCCGCTGCGGCCTGGAGCGCACTCTCCGCCACCGCGCATTCGCCGGTTTGGCTGGTAACCACTCTCCCCGACGCGCCACCCCCTTCCGGCGGGCTGCGGTCATTCTTCTCGGGCGCACTGATGCGCGGGGATCGCATTGTCGCAACTTCTTCCTTTGCGGCAGGGCGCGCCATCGAGCGCTTCGGCGTTCCACCTGAGCGGCTTGCGGTAGTACCACGCAGCGTCGATACGCGATTGTTCGATCCAGCAGGCATCGACGTGCGCCGGCTCGCTGCCCTCCGCACCGCCGCGCGTATCCACCTCGATCAGCGGGTTATCCTGGTACCAGGGCGGGTCACTGCAGCGAATGGGCAGCATGTGCTGGTTGAGGCCGCCGCGATCCTGGCTGACCGGGGGCTGCGCGGCTGCGTCTATGTGCTCGCAGGCGACGACCAGAGTGACCGCTCATACGCCCGAGCGCTGGTGGCGCGGATCAACAAGCTGGGGCTGGAGCCGATCTTCCGCATGATCGCGCCGTTCCGCGACATGCCTGCCGCCCTTGCCGCATCCCATCTGGTCGTACGGCCAGCGCTGGAATCGCCGGTCAGCGGACGCACGGTGGCGGAGGCGCAGGCCATGGCGCGGCCGGTGATCACGACACAGGTCGGCATCTTGCCGGAGCATGTGCTGGCGCCGCCGCGCATGCCGGACGAGCTGCGCACCGGCTGGCTGGTGCGGCCCGGCCATCCCATGGAACTGGCGGACGCGATCGGAGTAGCCATGCGTCTTGACGACACCGCCTATCAGGCGCTGGCCGCGCGCGCCCGGCAATTCGCCAAGTTCATCTTTTCGCCGGAAAGCGTGGTATCGGCCACCCGCACGGTCTATGCCGCCCTGCTCGCCCGCGATCATTAGACTTTTAGTGTTACCCGACGGTCACGTCCTGCTCACAACGCAGTATTTGATGCCGTATTGACGTTGACTTGTGGCGGGTTTCTCCCGACATTTCGCCATCGTAACAACACAGGAGCTGTGTCATTCGTCGTCCGATGAGAAGTCCGATGCCCACGCCCAAAGATGGGCCGCGCATCAACGAGGAGATCCGGGTTCGTGAGGTCCAGCTGATCGATCAAACCGGCCACAACCACGGTCCCACCGATATCCAAAAAGCTATCGCCATGGCCCAGGAGGCCGGGCTTGACCTGGTCGAGATCGCGCCCAACTCGGTGCCGCCGGTCTGCAAAATCCTCGACTTCGGCAAATACAAATATCAGGCGCAGAAAAAGGCTGCCGAAGCCCGCAAGAAGCAAAAGGTCGTCGAAATCAAGGAGATCAAGGTCCGTCCAATGATCGACGATCATGATTACGACGTGAAGATGCGCGCCATGCGCCGCTTCTTCGACGAAGGCGACAAGGTCAAGATCACCTGCCGCTTCCGCGGCCGTGAAATGGCTCACCAGGAGCTGGGCGCCCAGCTCTTGGCGCGTATTCGTGAAGACGTCACCGGCATCGCCAAGGTCGAGCAGGATGCCAAATTCGAGGGCCGCCAGATGGTCATGGTGCTGGCGCCGCGCTGATGCGGCGCCACCGACCTGAACTGTTTTCTGCCGCCGAATGGCCTAGACCGGGATTTGCCGGTCCGTTCTGGTTCGTGCCGCCGAACATGGCGCGCGGCGAAAAAGCGCCCCTAAACCTTGTCTTTCCGGGCATCCTCTGCCATAACCGCGGCCTCTCGCCGACCGGCTAAAGGGCTGCCGTGGCGGCGTGAACGCTCAATCCGAGCACGCTCAATAGTGAGCACCCGTCCGGTGATCGAAGGCCTTTGGCTTGCCGATCATCCGGCAGAGGAGAGCCAAATGCCCAAGATGAAGACCAAATCAGGCGCTAAAAAGCGCTTCAAGATCACGGGGACCGGCAAGGTCATGTTCGCCCACCAGGGCAAGCGCCACGGCATGATCAAGCGGACCAAGAAGCAGATCCGCCAGCTGCGGGGCACGGCGGTGATGTTCAAGACCGACGGCGAGAAAATCAAAAAGTTCTTTCTCCCCAACGGCTGATCGCCAGCGACCGGCCGCCCGGACGGCCTGAACCGAACCCCTATTCTTGAGATTGATGGAGATCAGCCATGGCACGCGTTAAACGCGGCGTCACTTCGCACGCCAAACACAAGAAAGTTTTGAAGGCAGCCAAGGGTTTTTACGGGCGCCGCAAGAATACCATCCGCATCGCCAAGCAGGCGGTGGAGAAGGCCAACCAATACGCCTATCGCGACCGCAAGCGCCGCAAGCGCACCTTCCGCGCGCTCTGGATTCAGCGCCTGAACGCAGCCGTGCGTCCCTTCGGCCTGTCCTATAGCCGTTTCATCGATGGCCTGGCCAAGGCAGGCGTGATGGTCGATCGTAAGGTGCTGTCGGACCTCGCCATTACACAGCCGGCGGCTTTCAAGGCGATCGTGGAGAAGGCGAAAGCCGCGTTGCCGGCGGCCTGATCTCGATCCGGCCTGCCCCGCGCCGCGGGGCATAACCTTACGAAGTTGCCATGTCCGACCTGACGCAACTGGAGCAGGAAATCCTCGGCGGCGTCGCCGCGGCCGGCGATGATGCGTCGCTGGAAGCGGTGCGCATCGCCGCTCTGGGCAAAAGCGGCTCGGTGTCCGCGCTGCTGAAGACGCTCGGCGGCATGACGCCGGATGAGCGCCGCACCAAAGGCGCGGCGATCAACCATCTCAAGGAGCGCGTCGCCGCCGCCATCGCCGAGCGCAGGGACGCGCTCAAAAGCGCGGCGCTCAATGCGCGGCTGAATACCGAAACCGTCGATGTTACGCTGCCGGTCCGCGAGGCACCGAATGAAGCCGGCCGCGTGCATCCGATCAGCCAGGTGATCGACGAGCTCACCGCGATCTTTGCCGACATGGGTTTCGCGGTGGCGGAAGGTCCCGACATCGAGACCGACAGCAATAATTTCACCAAGCTGAATTTTCCCGAAGGCCATCCGGCGCGGGAAATGCACGACACCTTCTATTTCAATCCAAAGCCAGACGGCTCGCGCCTCTTGCTGCGCACGCATACGTCGCCGGTGCAGATCCGCACCATGGAAGCGCAGAAGCCGCCGATCCGCGTGATCATTCCCGGCCGCACCTATCGCAGCGACTCGGACCAGACCCACACGCCGATGTTTCATCAGGTCGAAGGCCTGGTGATCGACAAGACCGCGCATCTCGGCCATCTGAAATGGATCCTCGAAGAATTCTGCAAGGCGTTCTTCGAAGTGGATCAGGTGAAGATGCGCTTTCGGCCGTCGTTCTTTCCCTTCACCGAGCCGTCGCTGGAAGTCGACATCCAGTGCAGACGCGAGAAGGACGAGATCCGCTTCGGCGAAGGCAATGACTGGCTGGAGATTTTGGGCTGCGGCATGGTGCATCCCAATGTGCTGCGCAATTGCGGCATCGATCCCGACGAATACCAAGGCTTTGCCTGGGGCCTGGGGATCGATCGCATCGCCATGCTGAAATACGGCATGCCGGACCTGCGGCAATTCTTCGAAGCCGACGTACGCTGGCTGTCGCATTACGGATTCCGTCCGCTCGATTTTCCGACTTTGGCTGGGGGGCTCAGTCAATGAAGGAATCATGGCTTGAGTGGTTGATCTATTCGGCGGCGACGCGCGGGCTCGATAAAACGGCGATCGCAAACTACGAAAAGGCGGTGGAAAAACAGCAGTCTTTAGCCAACGCGCCGGCATTCCAGACCCTCGACGGCAAGGCTACCGGGCTCCTCACCCATGTCGGGATGATGGTTGCGGGGCTCGGGCTGGTGGCGCCGCTCGTAGCCGAGAGCGACGTCGAGCTCGGCATTATCATCACCGAAATGGCGGTCTTTCTGCTGATCGCGGTAGGATGTCTGCGCTGCCTGTCAACTTTCGCCGGGCGCGAGTTGACCGGCCCGGATATGGAGCGGCGGTTGGTCCGCGAGCTCTTGATCCGGCGCGAGCTCTTGTCGCTGTGCGTTCGCGCCTCCATCATCGCGACCATCGTGGTCTTTGTGCTGCTGCCGATCCAGTTCCTCTACGCACCTTCGAAGTAACAGGTAGACGCGATGAAATTCACGCTCTCCTGGCTGAAGGAGCACCTCGACACCGACGAGCCGCTCGACACGATCGTGGACAAGCTCACCATGATCGGCCTCGAAGTCGAGCGCGTCGAAGATAGGGCCAAGGCGCTGGCGCCGTTCAAGGTCGCCTCCGTCATTTCCGCCGAGAAGCACCCGAATGCGGACAAGCTGCGCGTCTGCATGGTGGAGACCGGGTCCGGCGCGCCCGTGCAGGTGGTCTGCGGCGCGCCCAACGCGCGCGCGGGCATGAAGGCGGTGTTCGCGGCGCCCGGCACGCATATTCCCGGCACCGGGCTTGACCTGAAAGTGGGCAAGATCCGCGATGTTGAAAGCCGCGGCATGCTGCTCTCGGGCCGCGAACTGGGGCTGAGCGACGACCACGAAGGAATCATCGACCTGCCGGCCGATACGCCAGTCGGAAAGCCCTTCGGCGAGGTGCTGGGGCTGAACGATCCGATGATCGAGATCAACCTCACGCCCAACCGCGCCGACTGCACCGGCGTCAACGGCATCGCGCGCGATCTGGGCGCCGCCGACATCGGTGCCTTCAAGGAGCGCAGGCCGAAACCGGTGAAGGGGCAATTCCCCTGCCCGGTCTCGGTGAAGCTCGATTTCGGGTCGACGCCCTCGCTCTGCCCAGGCTTCGCGCTGCGGCTGGTCAAGGGGGTGAAGAACGGCCCCTCGCCCGACTGGCTGCAGGCGCGTTTGCGCGCGATCGGCCTGCGTCCGATCAATGCGCTGGTCGACATCACCAATTTCATCACCTTCGACCGGGCGCGGCCGCTGCACGTCTTTGACGCCGCCAAGGTGAAAGGCAATCTGGTCGTGCGCCGCGCGCGCGCCGACGAGCCTTTGCTGGCGCTGGATGGCAAGACCTATACCCTCGACGAGAGCATGTGCGTGATCGCCGATGGTGCAGGTGTGGAATCGCTCGCCGGCATCATGGGCGGCGAGACCACCGGCGTCTCGGAGGCCACCACCGACGTGCTGATCGAATCCGCGCTCTGGGATCCGCTCAATATCGCGCAGACCGGCCGCAAGCTCGCCATCCAGTCGGACGCGCGCTACCGCTTTGAGCGCGGTGTCGATCCGGCCTTCCTGCTGCCGGGGCTTGATCTGGCGACGCAGATGGTGATCGAGCTGTGCGGCGGCACGCCGTCGGAAATTACGGTTGCGGGCAATCCGGAAATTCCCCAACGCGTGATCGATTTTCCCTTGAGCGACTTGAAACGCCTCGCCGGCCTCGACGTGCCGCTCACCGAAGTGACGCGCGTGCTCGGCCGTCTCGGTTTCTCTGTTGTCGGGCAGGACAAGAAGGCAAAGATCGGCGTGCCGTCCTGGCGCCCGGACGTGCATGGGCCTGCTGATATTGTCGAAGAGGTGGTGCGTATTCTCGGCGTCGACCGTATTCCACCGACCCCGTTCGATCGCGGCGAGGCGCCGCGCAAACCGGTGCTGACCTCGCTGCAGGTTCGCACCCGCAAGGCCAAACGCGCGCTGGCGGCGCGCGGGCTGGTGGAGGCCGTCACCTGGTCTTTCGTCTCGAGAAAACAGGCCGAGTTGTTCGGCGGCGGACAGCCTGAATTGGCTTTGGCCAATCCGATCGCGACCGATCTCTCCGACATGCGGCCGAGCCTCATTCCTGGCCTCGCCGCCGCGGCACAGAAAAATGCCGACCGCGGCTATCCCGATGTAGCGCTGTTCGAGGTCGGACAGATCTTTCAGGGCGATCAGCCGGAGCAGCAGTTCATTGCCGCGACCGGCGTGCGCCGCGCGCTGGCCAAGGCAAGCGGTATCGGCCGGCATTGGTCGTCCGCGACGGCGGAGGTCGATGCGTTTGATGCCAAGGCCGACGCGCTGGCGGTGTTGGCGGCGGCGGGCGTGCCGGCGCAGTCGGTCCAGGTGGTGCCCGGCGGACCGGGCTGGTTCCATCCCGGCCGCAGCGGCACCTTGCAGATGGGTCCGCAGA
>JAXDOO010000139.1:0-3373 GCA_034668865.1 Alphaproteobacteria bacterium | reverse complement strand
ACGTCGTGGCTGGGCCGGTATCGCTCGGCCCGAGCTGCTCATTGAGGAACTCGTACAGCATCTTGGCGCCCGCCTGCGCGCGCTGGCCAATGGCAACCGCGGCTTGCGATCCGAACACGCACGCGTCCGGCTGCCGCTCGCAGAACTTCTGCGCATCGCTGACGGCGGCGCGTGCGGCGGAAAACGCATCGCCGGCGCTGACTTCAACCTTCGGCGCCGTTTGCGTGCCCGCGCTCGGCAGCACGACCAGGACGACACCCAGCCAGAATGCCAATCGCAACAGAAAGCGCATGACTTGCCCTGTTCCCCGCGGCTCTCTTCGGCCGCATTCGGGGGGAACCGTAACAGGCAGGGTTGAAGGCACGGTTCGCTGCGAGCGGCGGTTTTTGTCCAAATTCGAGGCGAATAAACCGCGTATTTTCAGAAAATTTGAATGATCGGAATTTTGGTAAAGTTTCACTCAATGCCGCCGCCTGACATCGGAATCCGCGCGAATGGACCGCCGTGGCCGGCGATCCGCCTTACTTGGGGCCTGGAAACGGCGGCCGGCAACCGACCATTCACCATTCGCGACGAACGCTGGCATGGTGGAAACCGGAATCAGCCGCCGCGCCCGCTCCGTTCCGGTCGCCCGGCGATCTCTTTAGCGTTCGCTTAAGCGGCCTCTGCCACGATCCCGGCATCAAAAAAGGGGGCGCGTCTGAACAGCGGGCGTGCACAGGACAATTGGGCTTCTTCGCACCGCTTCGCGAATATATCGAAGGCTTGGTGCATCCGTCGGCGCAGCAAGACGCGCTGACGGCGTCGCGCCACCGTGCCTTCATCGCGCCGCGGCTGATCGGCAGCCTGATCGCCCTCGCCGCGTTTCCGGTCTATCTGACGGCGCGCGGCGTGCCGAGCGCGCTCGAAGTGCTGGTTTTCGGCTGGCTCATGGCGCCGATCCTGATCGCCTATTTCCTGTCCCGCACCGGGAACTACGAGAGCGCGCATGTGCTCTCATCGTTGGCGCTGACCGGTTTGGTCACGGTGGTCGCGGTCGAGACCGGCGGCATCGGCTCGTTCGCCGCGATATGGCTGGTGGTGGTTCCGCTCGAGGCGGCACTGTCGGCTTCGCGCCGGGTGGTGACGCTGGCTTGCACGTTCGCACTCGGGGCGGCGAGCTTTCTGCTGGCCTTGAGCGCGCTGCAGATCCTACCGCCGATGGTGGAGCACGCGCATGCCTCGCTGGCGGCGCTCGGCATCATCTCAGCAGCGCTCTACGCCAGCGGCCTGGCGCTGGGCGCCGAATCGCTGGCGCGCACGAGCTTCTGGATGCTTTACGCCGAGGAAGACCGCTATCGTCTGCTCGCCCGCAACATGACCGACGTCATCACGCGGCACGGCAAGAACGGCGCGGTGTTGTTCATCTCGCCGGCGGCTGAATCGCTGTTCGGCGCCTGCGTGCAGGATTTTGCCGGTCACGGCCTGTTCGATCGGGTGCATGTCGGCGACCGCCCCGCCTATCTCACGGCACTTGCCGACTCGGCGGCCCGTGGCGAGATCCGCTCGGTGGAATTCCGCGTGCGCTGCGATGCCGGCGCGGCGGCCGATCCGGCCGTCAAATTCATCTGGATCGAAATGCGTTGCCGCGGGCTCGACCAAGCCGGCGAGGATGCGGGCGAACGTGACCGGGAGGTCGTCGCCGTCCTGCGCGACATCACCCAGCGCAAGGAGCAGGAACAAGCGCTCGACGAGGCGCGCGCTGATGCCGAGCGCGCCAACGCCGCCAAGAGCCGCTTCCTCGCCACCATGAGCCATGAGCTGCGCACGCCGCTCAACGCTATCATCGGCTTTTCCGAGATGCTCACCAAGGAAGGCGCGTTGATGATCGACGCCGAGCGCCGGCACGAATACGCGCATCTGATCAACGAATCCGGCCACCATCTGCTGGCCGTGGTCAACGGCATTCTCGACATGTCGAAAATCGAGACTGGAAATTTCGAAATCACGCCGGAGCCCTTCGCGCCCGCGCGGGTGCTCGCCGACTGCTGCGATCTCCTGGCTTTCAAGTCGCGCGAATCGGGTATCGACCTGGTCATGTGTGTTCCCGACGATCTGCCGGAAATCGTGGCCGATAAGCGCGCGCTTCACCAGATCATGCTCAATCTGGTGGCGAACGCGATCAAGTTCACGAACCGTGGCGGCAAGGTCAGCGTGAGCGCGGCGAACGAGGGCTCCTGCATCGCAGTGACCGTTGCCGACACCGGCGTTGGCATCGGTGCGGACGACATGCCGCGCATCGGCGATCCGTTCTTCCAGGCGCGCTCCTCTTACGACCGGCGTCACGCCGGAACCGGGCTGGGCCTGTCGATCGTGAAGGGCCTGCTGGCGCTGCACGGCGGCGGCATCGACATTGTGAGCCGGCTCGGGGAGGGGACCGCAGTCACCATCCGCTTGCCGGTGGACTGCGAACGCGCCCGCAAGGGCGGCGAAGCGCCGGCGGTCAGCCGGCTGGTCCCGCGGCCCGCGGCCGAGACGCTGGCCACACGCTCAGACGAACGGATGAAGATCAGTGCGTAGCGCCGCCCGCAACAAGCGAGCCGCCGTGGAGGCGGCCGATGACGATCCGCCCGCCCGCCGCATCGGGCGTGTCTTCACGCTGCAGGGCCTGGGCTGGAGCCATCGCGACGCGGTGGGCTTTATCGTCGGCACCTGCGTGACCATTGCGATCCTGGTCAACGTGCTGTTCCTGCAATCGGGTCCGCATCCGGCGCCGATGGTCAGGAGCAGCCTCCTTCCGGTCGCGCCGGTTGCGCTCAAGCAGGACTCGCTCGCGGCTTTGCCGCGTCCGCGGCCGCCCGAGCCCACTCCGGTCAAGGCCGATCCGCCGGCGCCCGCCCGTCCAACCGCCGATATCATCCTCGATATCCAGCGCGAGCTCACGCGGCGCGGCTTTTATGATGGAACGATCGACGGGCGTTACGGGCCGAAGACCGACGCGGCGATCCGCGATTTCGAGCAGGCGACGGGACTGAAGGCGAGCGCTGAACCAAGCGACGCGCTGCTGCGTGCGATCAAGGGTGCGAACAACAAGAGTGCGAAGACTACGGGTTCGACCACACGCGCCGCGCTGCCGGTCCGCAACGATCCGATCGCGGAACTGCTGGGTCCTTCGAAGCGCGTGCTGGCCGTGCAACGCGCCCTTGCCGATTTCGGCTACGCCCAGATCAAGCCGACGGGCATCCTCGACCCCGAAACCCAGGCGGCGATCGAACGCTTCGAGCGTGAGCGCAAGCTGCCGGTCACCGGCCAGGTCACCGATCGTGTTGCGCGCGAGCTTGCCTCCGTCACCGGGCGCCCGCTGGAATAGCCGACGCTCGATCTCGCCTCGCCT
>JAXDOO010000138.1:0-2918 GCA_034668865.1 Alphaproteobacteria bacterium | reverse complement strand
CTCGCGCGCGGCAATCTCGTGCATCGCCTGATGCAGTCGCTTCCTGACCTGCTGCCGGAGTGGCGCGAGAACGCGGCGCAACGCTATCTCGCGCGCAACGCCAAGGGATTTTCCAGCGCCGAACAGGAGGCTTTGCTGACGAGGGTTCTGGCGCTGCTCGACGACAAGCGCTTTGCAGAATTGTTCCTGCCGGGTAGCCGCGCCGAGGTCCCGATTGTCGGCCGCCTCGCCGGACGTCCGCTGTCGGGTCAGGTGGACCGCCTCGTGGTGACACCGAAGGCGGTGCTGATCGGCGACTACAAGACCAACAATCCCGCCCCAAAGCGGCTGGAGGACGTTCCGCCAGGCTATGTCACGCAGCTTGCGCTCTATCGCGCGGTGCTGCGAAAGCTCTACCCGGACCGCCCCGTCCGGGCGGCGCTTATCTGGACGGAAATACCGGAAATCATGGAAATTCCAGGCCCCATGCTGGATGCGGCGACCACCGTCCATGGCATACCTTGACGCTTCGCCCCTACGTTCATACGTTTCGTTTCTCCCATTTAGCGGCGTCAGATTCGCCCGCAATTCGAAGGAAATCCCATGGCGGTTGGCAAGGTGTCCGATACAACTTTTGAAAACGACGTGTTGAAGGCGAGCGGGCCTGTCGTCGTGGATTTCTGGGCAGAATGGTGCGGCCCGTGCCGGCAGATCGGGCCGGCGCTGGAGGAGATTTCCACCACGCTCAACGGCAAGGTGACGATCGTGAAGCTGAACGTCGATGAGAATCCGGCGACGGCGGCGAAATATGGAATCATGTCGATTCCCACGCTGATGCTGTTTAAGAATGGCGAACTGGCTTCGCGCCAGGTCGGGGCTGCGCCCAAGGCCAAGCTGGAGCAGTGGATCACGGCCGCGGTGTAGCTCCGCGCCGGCAACAAAAATGGCTGTGACGGCCGGCGAAATGCCGGCCGTTTGCGTTAGGAAGTCATGCTCCCGCTACGTCAACCCTTCATGCCCATGGAAGCCAAATCGGTGGACGAGATTCCCACCGGCGGCGAATGGCAATACGAGCCGAAATGGGATGGCTTCCGCTGCTTGGTGTTCCGGGACGGCGACAAGATCGAGTTGCAGTCGAAATCTGGCCAGCCACTGACGCGCTATTTCCCCGATCTCGTTGCAGCCGTCGGCAGGATCAAGGCCCAGCGCTTTGTGCTCGACGGCGAGATCGTCGTGCCGAGTAACGGCAGTTTTTCCTTCGACGATTTGCTCCAGCGCATCCATCCCGCAGCCAGCCGCGTGACCAAGTTGTCGAAGGAGACCCCGGCGTTGCTGATCGTCTTCGACCTGCTGGTGGATGCGGACGGCAAGCTCCTTGTCGATCAACTCTTGGCCCAACGTCGCCCGCTGCTTGAGCTATTCGCAAAGAAATATCTCAAGGGGCAGGATCGCATCCGGCTGTCGCCTGCCACTGTACGATTGGCTGACGCCAAGAAATGGCTCACCAGCGTGGGCGCCACTCTCGACGGCATCATCGCCAAACGGCGTGATGTCGAATACCGCTCGACCGACCGCAGCGGCATGCGCAAGATAAAAAACTACCGCAGCGCCGATTGCGTGGTGGGTGCTTTTCGCTATCTCGAAGCCAAGAAGCTCGTGGGCTCTCTGCTGTTGGGCCTCTACGACGCTAAGGGCCTGCTGCATCACGTCGGCTTTACCTCAACCATCAAGAATACCGAGCGCGCGGCGCTGACCAAGAAGTTGGAAAAGCTGATCGGTCCGCCAGGCTTTACCGGCAACGCGCCCGGCGGGCCGAGCCGCTGGTCGACAAAGCGCTCCGCCGAGTGGCAGCCGCTCAAGCCAAAACTCGTGGTGGAGGTTTGCTACGACCATTTCACCGGCGACCGCTTCCGCCACGGCACACGTCTGATGCGCTGGCGGCCTGACAAGGCGCCGAAGCAATGCACGGTCGACCAGGTGAAGCAGAAGAAGGCGAACTTGATGAAGCTGCTGAAATAACCTTCTTCCTATCCCTCCTCTAAAAGGGGGGGCATAGGAAAATCACTCCGGCAGCGTGCCGTTCTGTTTCAGCACCTCGCCCGCCAGATAAAGCGAGCCAGTGATGAGGATGCGCGGCGAGGGATCAAGTTCCAGCATTTCCGTGGCGTCGATTGCGGCCTTGATGCTGGCTCGCGTCATGGCGGGAATGCCGACGCTGCGCGAGGCATAGGCCACCTCGTCGGGCGAGAGCGCGTTTTTCTGATGCTCAATCGGGACAGCGATGATGCGCCGCGTCAGTCCGGCGAAATTGCGCAGAAATCCCGCGCAGTCCTTGCTCGACAACATGCCGACGATCAGGACCAGCGGGCGCGACACCCGCTCCTCGAGGTCCGCGAGCGCGGCCGCGATGGCGCGGCCGCCGTCGGGATTGTGCCCGCCGTCGAGCCAAAGCTCGCTGCCCTGCGGCACGCGCAGTGCGAGGGGCCCGGTCGTCAGCCGCTGCATGCGCGCCGGCCATTCGGCGTTGATCACGCCCGCTTCGAAAGCCGATACGCGCGGCGTAAGCGAGGGAACCGCGCGCAAGGTGGCAACCGCCAGCCCTGCATTGTCGAACTGGTGGCGGCCATACAGCTTCGGCGGGGGCAAATCGAGCAGCCGCTCCTCGTCCTGAAAGACGAGACGGCCGCGCTCTTCGCCCGCGGTCCACTCCTCGCCGGCGAGGTGCAGCGGCGCATCGAGGCGGGCGGCACGGCGCTCGATCACCGAGAGTACGTCGCGCTGCTGCGCGGCGGCGATGACAGGTACCCGCTCCTTGATAATTCCGGCTTTTTCTGCTGCGACCTGATCAAGGCTCCCGCCGAGATAATCCGCGTGGTCGAGCGCAACCGGCGTGATAACCGTGGCGAGCGGCTGTTCGATTACATTGGTCGCGTCGAGCC
>JAXDOO010000137.1:0-16193 GCA_034668865.1 Alphaproteobacteria bacterium | reverse complement strand
GCCATCGTTGCGGCGGTTAATGGGCATCAGGGAAGCGACAAAGGTTTTGGGCCTGCGCTTGGGCCGGCCGCCGCAACCACCGCCATCGCGCATTTGAAGGCAGTTGGTTATTCTGTCCTTCACGGTGCCGCTGATTGGACATTTGGCCCGGATGATCACAAGATTCAGATTGAAATTCTTTCCGGTTGGGCGGCGGCTTCGCGGGAGATAGCGGATCGACCGCTTGCAGACGCAGAAATCGTCGGCTGGCTGACGCGCCGCAACGACGCTGTCGCTACTGGGCGTTCGTCAATCCGCGTCGGTCATATCGATGTCTTCGCGCGGCCGATCGGTATCCGTTGAGCCGACAGATCGCAGTCGAACAAGACATCATCGTCGAGCTGATAGATACGCATGGCCGCACGCAATGCCTGATCGGCGCGTTCGACCGGGGGCAAAATGAAGCCCGGACGTCCGCTGCCGAAGATGACCGGGGCGACCGTGACATGCAGACGGTCAAAGCAACCGGCGGTTACAAAGCGTGACACGGTGTCGGCGCCACCCTCGATGAGGATACGGTGTAACCCGCGATCCGCAAGCGCGGCGAGGATGGCAGGCGGAGCGATCGACCCGCTGGCGAGGGGTAAGACCACCACCTCCACATCTGACGGCGGCGCGCATCGCGTTCCTTCAGCTGTGATCAAAATGCGGCGGACGCCATCAGCGGCAAAAACCTTGGCGCTTGCGGCCAGCCGTCCATTTGGATCGATCACTATGCGCGCGGGATTCGGCCCGGCAACCCGGCGTACTGTCAGTTGAGGATCATCGGCAAGAGCGGTGCCGACCCCTATGACGACGGCATCGACCAGCGAGCGTAGCCTATGCAGATGGGCGACGCCGGCCGGTCCATTGATGTATTTCGAATGTCCGGACGCGGTGGCGATGCGCCCATCGAGTGATTGACCGATTTGGCCGATAACCACCAGGCCGTCGACCATCCCGGCTCGAAGCGGCCCGAACACTTCACCCCAAGGAACGGGGAGGGGTTGGGCCGTGCTGTGAAAAATCTTGGTAAATTCGGCCCAGGAATCCGCTGAGGCACCGTCGCTTCTCAAAAAATCCTCGTTGATATCGCCGTCCAGCTCGGCCTTTTCTGGGGGCATACACGTCGTTTTCAACGGCACGCGGTTTTCCCTTATAGTAACGCCCTCTTCCCACCCGACGCTCGCACAAAAACAAATGCGACGGAATGGGCATGGTGTCCGTAGTGTTCTACATTGGAGACCGGGTGGCTACTCCAAAGTTTCTGTAGGAAATTGGTTTAATGCCAGTAGTCAGAAATGACGTCGGTTCCAGTTTGTTCGGCACGAAAGGGCGGGTTGGCGTCAATCGTGGGGTGGCCGAATTTCACGCCGGAAGACCGGTCCTAGTTACCGGAGGCGGTGAGACGCTTCTCACATTGCCCATCGAGGGACTGGACGCTCAACGGCTTGCCGAATTCATGTTGCTTTGCGCGCCGGTCTTGCCGCGCTTGGTCATCACGGCACGCCGGGCGCTTGCGCTCGGAATCGGCGCGACAACGCCGGTGGCCTTGCCGCTCACTGCAGGCTTCGACGCGGACGACATTCTTGCGCTGGTAACCGATGCGAAAATCGATCGGCCAATTGATGTAAAGTCGGTCGGTCCGGCGGCTACCGCTGCGATTCAGCTGGTAAAATTGTCTCAAGGGTTACCGGCGGTGCTAGTAGCCGATATTGCTGCAAGCGATGCGACAGCAGCCATATCCGATTTTGTCACGGTCGATGCTCAGGCCGTTGCGCGGTTTGGTGAGGAACTCATCCAATCCCTTACGATTGCCAACAAAGCGTCGGTGCCGCTCGCTTCCGGTCAGCGTGCTTGCTTTTATGTCTTTCGTGACGCCATGGGCGGCAGCCAGGTCGCTGTGGTGGTCGGTGCGCCTGACTTCTCGCAGCCCGTCCTGGTCCGCCTGCACTCGGCCTGCCTGACCGGTGACGTATTCGGCTCGCGGCGGTGCGACTGCGGCGATCAGCTCAAGCTCGCTCTTAAGCAGATCGAAGAGGCGGGCGGAGGCGTCGTGCTTTATCTGGCGCAAGAGGGCCGGGGGCTGGGCCTAGCCAACAAGATGCGGACTTACCAGATGCAAGACGACGGGCTTGACACTGTCGATGCCAACACGACGCTGGGGTTCGATAACGACGAGCGCGACTACGGCATCGCTGCTCGCATGCTGCAGATGCTGGGTTGCAACCGCGTCGTTCTGTTGACCAACAACCCGGTTAAGCTCGAAGGTCTTGCAAAGTCAGGGATTGAGGTCCTGGGACGCAGGCCGCTTGAGGCGCCGATCAATCCCGACAATTACCGCTATCTGACAGCTAAGGCGACCCGGGCCGGACATTTGCTCGACCATCGTTTGCCGCCGCCCGCCAAATCGTCGGACGCGTGACTACTAGCGTCGCGGATGCCCGCAGAACCCTGCGCGTGTTTTATAGTCAGGCTATGCTAACATGGCGCCAAGCGACTTTCCGATTAACGTGCCAGCTCCCGGGCAGATACATCCATGCATGATCTCGATGCCGCGGTCGGGTATTGGATCCATATTGTTGGTATCGGGATCGAAATTTTCGGTGTGCTGGTCATCGTGCTGGGCATTGGCTGGTCGACGTTTCTTTATATTCGCCACCGGTTGGCAGAGCAGCACTACGGAACCTACAAGATCCGCATCGGCAGATCCCTGTTGCTCGGTCTTGAGGTGCTCGTAGCCGCCGACATCGTGAAGACGATTGCACTCGACCTCACATTCACGAGTCTTGCTCTGCTGGCTGGCTTGGTATTGATACGTACCTTTCTGAGCTGGACCCTCGTGCTGGAAATAGAAGGTCGGTGGCCCTGGCAGCGCGACAAGCATCGCACGTGAGCGCACCGCCGGGCTTTTTTCATCCCTGGGATCGAGTTTAACGGGCTTTCGGCTGAGCGATCTTCACTCACGGGCCGCCCTGGGGTGCTGCATTAACAAAGGAGCATGCCGCTAGGTCTGGATAGCGTGTGCCTTGCGGCCACCGCGTTCGATCGATGTGGGGGCTTCGTCCCGAGCGATCAAATGACCCGCGAGATCGAGACAGCGCTTTGCGAGCATGGCAGCGCCCTCGGCGAGCTCCGTGGAGTTGCGCACGATCTCGACGTTTCGTTCCATATCCTCGTGCGACCAGCCGCGCGAGTGGGCGATAAAGGGAAACTGTGGAAAGATGAAGCCCAACTCCGAGAAGAAACCGAGCATTTGGCCGGCGACGGACTGAATGTTGTCCTGTCCGCCCACGATGATGAATCCGGCGACCTTGTTGCGAATGAGAACTTGATTGCGGATCGTGACTGCGTTCTGAACGCAATTCAGCCGCTCGGCCATCTTGAAATAAAGCGAAGACGCGGCTCCCCAGCGTATCGGCGTTGCCACGATAATTGCGTCGGCCCAGTGAACGAATGCCTCATAGACGCGATCCATCTCGTCTTTGGCGTCCATCTGCGTGATCGAACAGGGCCAAGTGCAGGCCCGCGCGGCCTTCGAGTAATAACCCTCGCAGTTGCGGAACTTAAGGTCGTTCAGCCTGATCAGCCGCGTCTCAGCACCGAGATCATGGGCGGCCTTCAACGTATGATCGAGCAGGTGATCCGAGCCGGAGAAGCGCGGGTTTGCCGCGTCCATCGGCGATGTCGCGATCCCAGCGAGGCGCAACGGTCCGGGTGCGCGCTCGACCTTGCGCGCCAACGGATGCGGATCATGCGGCGCCTTCGTCCGCTTGGTGCCCGCGGCGAGGTTGACGAGAAGGCGGCCGTTCTCGACCTTTACCGGGTAGGCGGGAACGCGATCTTCCTCGAAACCGGGTTCGCCGACGCCGCTGCAGCGGTGAAACTTCCAATTATGCCAAGGACAGATGATGTATTCGCCATCGAGACGACCCTCGCCGAGCGGTCCGCCCGCATGGTTGCAAACATTCGACACCGCACCAAATTGCCCGTCCCTGAACGATATCGCGATGTCCCGGTTTTGGGCCTTGAGGCGTGTGAGCGGAGTCTTGGAAAGCTCTTCCGTGGCACCGATGTCGGCCCAGTTTTCTTCCCCGGCCATGGCGATTTCCCCCCGTCCTCGCGCGGTCGCGTCGGCTTGCAAGTGCGGCAGCATATACCGCCGGCATGTAAACGCGAATTCTTCATGTCGCTCCGGGCGGGCAGGTGATCGCGGCCGGAGTGCCCGGAGGCAGTGGGCGCGGGTCCACCTCCACGATGCCGTAATTGATCCGCGCACGGTAGGTGGCGAGTTTCTCTGTGAAAGGGGCGGGCGCGCAGCCGTCCGCGAGCCGGTATTCGTAGCCGTGCCAGGGGCAAACAATGCATCCATCAACGATACGGCCTTCCCCGAGCGGACCATTTTGATGGGCGCACAGATTTGTGAGCGCGCCGATTTGATCGCCATCACGGAAGACGGCGATACGCTCGCCGCCCGGCGCCGCGATAATGCGCGCGCCCTTGTCCGGGATGGATCGCGGCGGCCCTACTGCAATCCAGCCTTCGTCATTGGCAGTGATGCCGTTGTCGATCGCCCGCTCGCGCCAGCCGGCGATGAGGTGGAGCGCGGCCACCGTGGCGAAGCCGCCCACCAGCATCAGCGGGATGAGCGGGGTGCGTTCATATTGCATGATGCCGAGCGCGACATGCAGCACGACCAGCCCATAGGCGATGTAGAGCGCCATGTGCAGCGCTTTCCAGATGCGCGGCGTGAGGAAGGTCAGCCAGAAATCATGGCTGGTAGCCGCCATCAGGAACAGGATTAGCAGAGCGGCGATCCCAAGCACCTTGAAGGGAAAGCCAATGAATTTGCCGTAATCGCTCCACGTCGTCAGCTCCGTGGCCAGGTTTGGCAAATTGTTCTGCACCATGTACCAGTCAAACATGAACCAGACATGCAGCGCCGCGACGAAGAATGTCAGCACTCCGAAATGACGGCGATTATACAGAAGCGGAAGGAAGCGGCGGTTGAGCCGCGCCAGCGGGCCGATCGACAGGATCGCGGTCAGCATGAGGAACGCGCAAGTCCCAAAGGCGCGAATCCAGATATCGATTGCGTCCGGCAAATTCTTCGGCGGATGCAGCCACCAATAGATTGCGGCAAAACCACCAATATAGAGCGCGACGGCAGCGAGCAGAATGCCGTCATAGACGAGTTTTTCCCGGTTCCATTGCACCGCGCGGAAGCCGAGGCTCATCACTATTCTCCTCTTGTGGGGATGCTCAGGCGGGAGGTGGCGCTCGCAGCAGCAACGCCAGCATGAAGCCGAGCGTCACCGCAAGCGCCAACAGCGGCCAAAGCATGCGATGGACGGATCGGTGAGACCGTCTCATCGGAGCCTGCGGGATGTCAGCCAGCGGAAGAGCACGTAAGGCCACAGCGCAGCAGCGCCGGGGAGCAATAAAACCCGCGCGCCCGCCGTTACCGTGGCGGAATGAGGCAATACCTGCGTAACGCCGAAGATCACGAAAGCAACGGCCGTGATCAGGCCGGCCGAGACGTAGAGAGCAAGGCCATAAAGCAGGATCATGGCAACGGCGGCTCGTCCAATCTGGTCAAAATATTAGTCTGCGGTCAAATTAGCTGATCTGGCGCGAGAATTCCTAGTTCTTTGAAAAAAAATCCCTGCGCCATTGCTTAGGGAATTAGGCTGGAGCGATTGAATTTGGTCGCCGACTGTGCGCCAAAATTATCGCGAGGGCCAAAAATTGAAAAATTTCCTGTTGATTTCCCCCCAAACGAGTCCACACCAGCGCTCGCAGCAATCCTTTAGCCGGAGAGTGAAATGAACACTAAGATTGCGGTCATCCAGCGGCCTCCCGTTCTTCTGGACCGTGAGAAGACGATCAATCAAGTGCTGGTGCAGATCGATGAGGCGGCCAGGGAAGGGGCTTCTCTCCTGGTCTTCCCAGAAGCCTATATTCCCGGCTACCCGACTTGGATCTGGCGTCTTCGTCCTGGTGGGGACATGGCAATTTCCAGCGAGATCCATGCGCGCCTTCGGCAAAACTCGGTTGACCTGGCGCGCGGCGACTTGCAGCCTGTTCTCGATGCCGCCGCCAAGCATAACGTCACCATCGTACTTGGGTTAAATGAGTTGGACAGCCGGTTCACTGGCACGACTCTATTCAATACAGTCGTCATCATTGGGCCAAACGGGAAAATTCTGAACCGGCATCGCAAGCTTATGCCGACCAACCCAGAGCGAATGGTCTGGGGGATGGGTGACGCGAGCGGGCTGAAGGTCGTGGATACGCCGGCGGGTCGACTTGGCGCGCTGATCTGCTGGGAAAGCTATATGCCGCTTGCTCGCTATGCACTCTGCGCCCAGGAGATCGACATTTACGTTGCGCCCACCTGGGACAGCGGCGAGAGCTGGGTGGCCTCAATGCGCCACATCGCGAGGGAAGCGGGTTGCTGGGTCATCAGCACCGCGACTGCTTTGCAGGGAAAGGACATTCCGACAGATTTCCCCGACGCTGCCAAACTGTTCGATCCTAACGAATGGATCAATGACGGCGGGGCTGTTGTGGTCAAGCCGGGCGGCGCAATAGCCGCCGGCCCGCTGAACCGGGATCCGGCAAATCTGTATGCCGAAATTGACAAAGAAATGGCGCGGCGCGCGCGAAGGTCCCTCGATGTTTGCGGTCACTACTCCCGCCCGGATATATTCTCATTTTCAGTGGACCGACGCGAACAACTACCGGTGCAATTTCGCGATTCGTAAGGCGGCGATGATCGGGTCCATCCTGCTGGGCCAGGGACGCTAGCATCGTGAATTGAGGGGCCAGGAATGACTATGCTGAAGCATTTAGCCGTTGCTAGTTGCGACGCTGTTGCACAGCGAAGCCTAGCAGGCCGATATAGGGCGTCGCAGACCAATTGGTAGCTGCTGGGCATCCGCCGCCATGCCAAAAACCTTGCCAATCAAAGCGTAGCAGAAGATTAATTGGCTAGAAGCCATATCCTTTTATCGCCTGTTTACCGCAACTTGTTACAATTGAAAGGTTGGGGCAGGTGGGTGCAGACCGGCGAGAAAATGAACCATTCAGATCACTGGCAATCCTTAGTCCGCAGGCGACCGGTTCGCGTGGCGCTCGCCTTAATACTCATCTTGGCCGCCGCCTGGACCTTTGTTCCGTACTTGGCCTACCGGGTGGCGCCCTCGGCGTTTGTCAACGCCGAACTGGTTCGCGTCGCGGCGCCAATCGCCGGGCGGTTGACACGGGATCTGCCGAACAAAGGGGACTTTATCAAGCAGGCGGCGAACGTGCCGCTTGTTGCTGCGCTCTCGCCTGACCGCCGGCATATTTTCGACCTGGAGCGGCAACATGCAGTGGCGCAAGAACGTGCTCAGCTGGCGCGCCGTCAACTCGCCGAGATCACTGATTTCGATCGCGAACTCACCAACCGCACGCAGGCCTATCGCAAGGGGATGACTCAGCGGCTGACCCAGGAGTCCGTAGAGACGGCCGCGGAGCGGGCGGGCTGTCTTGCCGAGGTCGTGCAACGACGACAAGTCGGCTCCGGTATGGAGAAACTGGTCGAATTGGGCTTGGCGTCGCAGATCCGCACTGCGGAGGCGCTCGCGTCACAACAAGCGGTTTCCACCCGCTGCGAGATGGCGGAAGCGCGGCTGCGGCGCCTGCAGATCGAATTGGATTCTGCGAAGGAGGGTGTGTTTTTGCGCGATGGTGCAAACGACATTCCCTACTCGCAACAGCAGCGCGACCGTTTGGTGCTGCGTCGGCAGGAGCTTGAAACACAGGTCCTGGAAGAGAGCTCGCGCTCGGCAAAATTGGAGGCCGAAATCGGCGAAGAGCGGGACCGGCTTCATCGTCTCAGCCAGGTCGATCTTTTCCTGCCGGCAAACCACGTGGTCTGGGCAGTGGCCGCGAGTCCCGGCTCAACGGTGACGGAGGGTCAGACCCTGCTCGATCTCGCCAGTTGCGAACGCCGGTTTGTCGCGGTCGAGCTTCCCGAGCGAGAATTTGAACGAACAAAGGCTGGCGACACGGCAGCCGTGCGCCTAATCGGCAGCGACGAATGGAGCCAGGGCATTGTGCGACAGGTGCGCGGCTCGGCCGCGCGCACGGATGACCGGCTGCTGGCAGCACAGGTTCCAGTTCCCAATTCCAGCAGCGTAACTGTGGAAATCGAGATCAAGCAGCAAGAGTCGCAACAGAACAGCTTCTGCAACATCGGCCGCCTCGCTGAGGTGCGGTTTCCGCGGCATTTCGGCTTTCTCGACGATCTGACTCGGACGGTTCGTCGATTGTCCGGCGGAGTGATCGAGACCGCCTCAGCTCAAAAGAGCAAGTGATTGTGGACTCCGATTTCTTCGCACTCATCGGGCCGACGCTGCTTGTCGTCGGGTTTGTCTATCTGCTTGGACCGTTGTTGCCACTGAAACGTGGGTGGGCGCGTCTGCTGATATTTGCCGGGGTATGGCTGGTTGTCGCTCGGTATCTCGATTGGCGCTTGTTCGAAACGGTATTGCCCGCGCGTGGTGCATGGTACGAGACAGGCTGGGTGTGGCTCTGTTTTGCGATCGAGCTGCTTGCCATTACCGACCAACTGCTCCTCTACATCACTTTCCTAAGGCGGACGGATCGGCGGGACGAGGCCAACGCGCACGAAACGCGCATACGCGCGCTGCCGCCCGATCAGCTGCCCTCGGTCGACGTATTGATCCCGACTTACAACGAGCCGATCGAGGTGTTGGAGAAGACCATCGTTGCGGCGCTCTGCCTCGACTACCCGAAAGCGAGCGTGTGGGTGCTCGACGACGGCCGCCGGCCATGGCTGAAGGCCTACTGCGCCGCTAAGGGAGCGGGCTATCTCACACGACCGGAAAACAGCCACGCGAAAGCTGGCAACATCAATCATGCACTGGCTCACACCAGCGGTGAATTCTTCGCCATTTTCGACGCCGATTTCGCGCCGCAACGCAATTTCCTCATGCGCACCATCGGCTTCTTTGCCGATCCGAAAGTGGGCATCGTGCAGTGCCCGCACAGCTTCTATAACCACGACCCGCTGCAGACGAACCTTGCGATGCGCAAGGCTATCCCGGATGAGCAGCGGTTCTTCTTCGACGCTATTATGCCGAGCCGAGATGGCTGGGATGCCGCTTTCTGCTGCGGGTCCAATTCGCTCACCCGAAGGGCAGCGCTCGACGCGATCGGCGGCAAGCTGCCGACGACGTCAATCACTGAGGACCAACTGCTTAGCCTTACGTTTCTTCGCAAGGGCTATATCACGCGCTATCTGTGCGAGCGGCTCGCCGCGGGGCTTGCTCCCGAAAGTGTTGACGCTTTCTTCATCCAGCGCCAACGTTGGGCGCAAGGCACAATCCAGATCCTATTTCTGCGGGACGGACCGCTCGGCGCCAACCTTTCGCTCATGCAGCGGCTCTTGTTCCTGCCGTTGCACTGGCTCTCGGTCGGTCTGCAATCGCTGATGGCGGCGCTGGTGCCGATCGTGTTCCTGTGGGCGGGCATCTCGCCGGTTGCCCAAGTCGACGCGGATCAGGTTATCTATTACCTCGTCCCGGCGGTGCTCGCAATATTCGGCGGCATCGGCGTCTATGCACCGGGCCACTTTTTTCCGCTGGCCACGCAGGTGCTCGGATTGCTGCAGAGCTTTAAAATCCTCCCGACAGTTCTGCTCACCCTCGTAAAACCGCGCGGTCACCTGTTCAAGGTGACGCCGAAAGGTAGCGCCGCGCGCGAAGCCCCCTATGCGCGTGGTATCTTTTGGAGTGTGGCTGCGCTGATGCTGTTGACGGTCGGCGGCTTGATCGTCAATGCGTTGCCGGAATGGAAGATGGCGGACGGAGCGTTGTTTCCGATCGTGGCGTTTTGGTCGGTAAACAACGTCATCGTGTTCTTTATCACCTGCATGATGGTGCTGCAGGCGCCCGCCCTTCGCGATGAAGAACGTTTTGAATTCGATGAGCCGATCTCGATGTTCAGCGCAGCCGGCGCACTCTCGGCCGGTCGCGTGAGAGACATGTCGCTTTCGGGCGTAGCTATCGAGCCTGACTTTGAGCGCCAATTAACCCTGCAGGCCGGCGAGCGGATACGACTTTTCATCAATGAGGTCGGATTTGTTCCCGGCATCGTCGTGCGGCAGACCGGAGCGTTCCTGGCAGTTAAGTTCGAGCTGGCGGAGACCGTCGAACGCGATCTGTTGATCCGTAAACTATTCACGTCAGGGCTTGACCCTACTGCCGTGAACGTCTCAGCGTGGTCGGCTACCATGGCAATGCTCGGGAGCATCTGGACGACGCGGGCGGAGTTCCCGGCAGAAGCCTTAGCTGCTGCACCCGATCCGTTGCCGGCTGCGATGGGACCTGCGATGCAAACCGAAAAGCTTGCTCCGGAGAGTCTGGTTGTTCCGCCGCGTCCGCAGCAGGAAAAAATCACCGACCTCGTCCCGCGTCGCCGCTCTATTGCCGCTTAGGCGATAAATACAAGGCCGCGCGCCGAAGACCGGCGCCAGCTATTCTTGTCCGCTGCTGCCTCTTTACAGGCAGGCTTTCTGTTGAGATCAGGTCACGGCTCCGGACTTGCGCTAGCGAACCGTCTTGATCCCCGCGGTTTGCAGTACCGAACGCAACTGTGTCTCGTATTGCGTGAGGAAAGCGGCGTTCTCCTTCGACTTGAGGAAGGCACCTTCGATCTTTGTCTCTTCCAGGTATTTCTCCCAGGACGGCGTTTTTGTGACCCGGTGCATCAAATCCTCAAAATACGCGACCGCTTCGGCCGGCATGCCGGGTGGCCCGATGATGCCGCGTGCCTGCGGAACATCGGGAATGTTGACGCCGGCTTCCTTCAAGGTCGGCACCTGCTCGAAGCCGGGAAGACGCTTCTCGGATATTTGTGCGAGAGCGCGCAGCTTTCCGGCGCGCAAAAGTTCACCGGCTTCGCTCGGCTCGAGCATTAAGAGATCGACGTGACCGCCCAGCAGTGCCGCAATGCGCTCGCCGCCGCTAGGGAAGGAGATAAACGCCCATTTGGCTCCCGTAGACGACATGAGCAAATGGTACACCAGAGCGTCGCGTGCAAGCGCCGAGCCGCCTGATTGTTTCATCTGCCCGGGCTTGGTTTTGGCGTCATCGATCCATTCCTTCAGGGTTTTGTATGGAGACTCTGCTCTCACCGCGACGACCGCTGGCTCGAGGATAAGACGTGCAATCGACGTCATGTCCTGCACCCGCGCCGTGGCTTCGGCCTGCGCCACCGGGTTGGAAATCCAGGCGCTGGTATAAAGGCCGATCACGTTGGCATCGCCTTTCTTCCCCACCATGTAGGACGCCGCCACGGTGCCGCCGCCGCCCACCCGATTTGAGATCTGGAAACGTACCGGCGCGAGCTTTTCCTTCTCAATCATCTGGACGATCGCGCGGGCAAAGGCGTCATTGCCCGAACCCGGACCGCCATGCACGACGAATTCGACCGTTTGCGTCGGCTGATACTGTGCCGTCGACGGGCTCGTGGCGGCGATCGCGAGCAGGATCGTCGCGCCAGCGAGAAGGCGGTAGTGCTTCATTGCATTCCTCCCGCACGATTTCGTTTTGATTATTATGTCGGCTTATTGTTTCTCATTGTGGCAACTATTCATATCGCCGGAAAGGCGTGTTTCCGGTTCGGCAGGGCCGTGATTGTCGCAGGCGGCGGGCACCTCACCCCGCAAGCGCGACAAGGTGGCCAATGCGCCTGGTTGCCGCCGCCTGCCGTCTGCAATACCGACAATAGCGTTTTGAATTTCCTTGTGCCTGCTCCCGGCCAGCGCGCAACCGATCCAGTCCAACACCAGGCGCTACGGCAGAAAGAGCCCGCCGCTGACATGGATGGTTTGTCCAGTGATGTAACCGCTGGTCGGCAGACATAGGTGGCGCACCATCTCGGCGACTTCTTCGGCATAGCCGTCGCGCCCGACAGGGGGTGGCGGTGCGACACCGTGGGGGGAGGTGGCGGAACGCTCGCCGCCGATCCGGCCGGGAACCACGCAATTGACTGTGATGCCCCGATCGGCGAATTCGAGCGCGAGCGCGCGCGTCAGCCCCACAAGCCCGGCCTTGGCCGTGCCCACATGGGCTCGCTCCGCCGCACCCATATGAGCGCTGACGCCACCGATATTGATGATGCGGCCGTATTTCGCGCCGGCCATCTGGCGGAGCGCGGCGCGCGAGCAAAGAAAGGCACCGTCCAGGATGACGCTGGTGTAGGCGTGCCACTGCTCGAACGTCATCTCGGTGAAGGGCACCTGTTCGCGATTGGCCGCATTGTTCACCAGGATGTCGATCCGGCCAAACTGTTTCATCGCCGCCTCGAACATGCCGGCGACGGCGGCCTCATCGGTAATATCGGCAATATGGACGAGGGCGCGTCCGCCGGCGGCCTCGATCTCGGCCGCGGTCGCCTCGGCTTCCTTTCGCGAGGAGCGCGCATTGACAACGACTGCGGCCCCGTCGCGGGCAAGAGCCAATCCGATGGCCTTGCCGATCCGTCGCACGCCGCCTGTCACGACCGCCACATGCCCCTCGAGCACTTTGTTCGCCAAGCTGTGCCTCCCTTTATGCTTTCGCCCAATTACAGGCTGCGCGCTTTGGTATATATGCAGTGCACTTCGATCGAAGTAAATTGCACCGAGAGGGCCCGTGAGCGCACCGCCGAAGGAATTGTCAGCCGAGGCCGTGCGGTTATCGGAATACATCGCAAGGGCGCTCGACCAGGATCTGCCGCCCGCGGTCGTGACCAAGACCCAGCAGCACATCCTCGACACGCTTGCCGCAATCATTTCCGGGTCGCAGCTTCGCGCCGGCCGGCTAGCTGCCGGCTATGTCGAGCGGGCGGGCGGCGCGCAAGAGGCTACTGTGATCGGGACGCCGCTACGCGTTCCTGCCGCGAACGCCGCCTTGGCCAACGGCATGGCGGCGCATGCGGACGAGACCGACGATTCCCATCTTGGTGGCCGGTTTCATCCCGGTTGCGGTATCGTCCCGGCCGCCCTGGCAGTCGCCGAACAGCACGATCTCAGCGGACGCGATTTTCTTCGCGCCGTGGCGCTGGGTTATGACGTTGGCGCACGGGCGACGATGGCGCTCTACCCGCAGCTGAAGCCGACCCGGCACAGCACCCACAGCGTGGGGCCCGCGTTCGGCGCCGCCGCCGCTGCTGCCGCATTGCTGAAGTTCGACCCGCGGCGTGTCCGTTACGTGCTGTCCTATGCGGTGCAGCAGGCATCCGGCGTCCCATATTGGAACCGCGACAGCGAGCATGTGGAGAAGGCTTTCGACTTCGGCGGGATGGGCGCGCGAAATGGGGTGAGCGCCGCGAGCATGGTCGAAGCGGGTTTTTCCGGGGTCGAGGATCCGTTCTCGGGCCGCGACAATCTCTTCTCGGCGCTCGGACAGGATCCCGAGCCCTCTCGGCTGACCGCCGAACTCGGGACGCGGTTCGAGATTATGCTGGCTTCGATCAAGAAATGGTGCGTCGGCTCGCCGAACCAGGCCGTGCTCGACGCTGTCAGCGCACTTGTGGAGGCGCACGGGATCAGCAGCGACAATATACGATCCATCGTCATCACGATGCCGAGCGATCGCATTCATATCGTCGACAATGGCGTCATGCCGGACGTCTGCGTCCAGCATCTTGCGGCGCTCGCCCTTGTCGACGGCGGCGTCAGCTTTGCAAGCTGCCACGATCATGATCGCATGCAGGATGCCGGCGTGCAGGCCGTACGCAGCCGCATCACGCTCATCGCAAGCGATGAGCTTGCAGCAGCCGTCCCGGCCCGGCAGGCCATAGTTGAGATTGAGACCGGAAACGGCGAGCGCTTACGCCATCATGCCAAGGCGGTGCGCGGCACGCCGGACAATCCGATGACCGCAGAGGAGATCGACGCGAAGGCGCGCGATCTGATCGAGCCCGTCATCGGCGCGGCGCGAGCCGAACGCCTCGTCGGCGCGATCGGAAAGCTTGAAAAGCTGGGCTCGGTGCGTGAGCTTCGGCCTTTGTTGCAGGGATGATGGCGTCTGCGAGCTTGGCGGCCGGGATCCCAGTCGTGATACGCTCGCGCACCCGGTCTTAGGTCGAGGCGGACTATGCCAGATTTTGATGTCATTGTTGTTGGTGCGGGCAATGCAGCCTTCTGCGCCGCGCTGGCGGCGCGTGAACAGGGCGCTTCAGTCCTGATGCTGGAAGCCGCGCCGGAAGAGGAATCCGGCGGCAACAGCCGCTTTACCGCCGGCTCGATGCGGGTTGTCTATAACGGCGTCGAGGATATCAAGACCCTGGTCCCAGATCTTACCGAAGAGGAGATCGCGACTTCGGATTTCGGCACTTATACCCAGGACCAGTTCTTCGATGACATGGCCCGCGTCACGCAGGACCGCGCCGATCCAGACCTTGTCGAACTCCTGGTCACGCGCAGTTTCGACACCTTGAACTGGATGCGCTCCAAAGGCGTGCGTTTTATTCCGATTTACGGCCGGCAAGCATTCAAGATCGAGGGAAAGTTCAAGTTTTGGGGGGGCCTGACGCTGGATGCGGTCGGCGGCGGTCCTGGCCTCGTCAATATGCTGACGGCTGCCGCCAAGAAGCAGGGCATCGAGATTCTCTATCAAACGCGCGCACTCGCGCTGCTCTCTGACGGCATTCGCGTAGAGGGGGTGCGCGTGCGGCAGGAGGGCGAAGTCCGCGAGCTGCGGGCAAAATCCGTCGTGCTTGCGTCCGGCGGCTTTGAAGCCAATCCGGAGTGGCGCACGCGCTATCTTGGTCCCGGCTGGGACCTGGCCAAGGTTCGTGGAACTCGTTTCAATACCGGCGACGGCATCCGCATGGCGCTGGAGATCGGCGCCAGCCCATGCGGCAACTGGTCAGGCTGTCACGCCGTGGGATGGGAGAGGAACGCGCCAGAATTCGGGGACCTGGCGGTCGGCGACCAGTTCCAAAAACATTCTTATCCGTTCTCAATCATGGTCAACGCCACCGGCAGGCGCTTTCTCGACGAAGGCGCCGATTTCCGCAACTACACCTATGCGCGATACGGCCGCGTCATTCTCGAACAGCCGGGCCAATTCGCCTGGCAGATCTTTGACCAGAAGGTGAAGCATCTGCAACGTGACGAATATAAGATCCGTCAAATCACTAAAGTAACCGCCAATACGATCGAAGAACTGGCCGGCAAGCTCGAAGGCGTCGATGCCGTCCAGTTTGTCAAGACAATCGCCGAATATAACGCCGCGGTGCGCGCCGAGATTCCCTTCAATCCGAACATCAAGGATGGTCGAAAGACCGAAGGCCTCCCAATCAACAAGAGCAACTGGGCCAATACCATCGACCAGCCGCCGTATGAGGGCTACGCAGTGACCTGCGGCATCACCTTCACCTTCGGCGGGCTGCGTATCACCACCAATGGTGAGGTGCTGAATACGGATTATCAGCCGATCGGCGGGCTCTATGCCGCAGGTGAGCTGGTGGGCGGGTTGTTCTATTTCAACTATCCGGGCGGCACGGGCCTGACTTCCGGTTCTGTCTTCGGCCGGATCGCCGGCACCTCGGCCGGCCGCGCGCGCGCAAATTAACCGCGTCTGCGGTAAGCTTGCATCGTGGAACAAAAGAGCGGGACGAATCCTGCTCCCCTGCTTCTTCATCAGCCCTGTCGAAGGCGTGGGACCGAGCGCGGGTTCTTATCTGTTCGCGCGCTCAAATTGCCGCAGCAACATATTGCCGCGCCGAACGGCGGAATCCAGCGCCTCGGCAGCTGACTTCTTGCCGGCCAGGGTTTGTTCGATCTCATCCTCGATGACATCCCTGATAAGAACAAATGAACCGAGCCGCAGCCCTTTCGAATTCTCTGTCGGCAGGTTCAGCGTGATCTGCTCGATGGATATCGAGGTGCCGGGATTGCGTTCGTAAAAACCTTGCGCACGCGTGAGTTCATACGCCGCCGCGGTAATCGGGAGATAGCCCGTCGACTGATGCCACGCCGCCTGAATCCTTGGTTGCGAGAGGAAAGTAAATAATTTTGCCACCCCTTTGTATTCAGGCTCCGGACGATTGCGCAAAACCCAGAACGTCGCGCCACCGATGATCGAGTTCTGCGGCGCGCCCGCCACGTCGGG
>JAXDOO010000136.1:0-4064 GCA_034668865.1 Alphaproteobacteria bacterium | reverse complement strand
GAATCAGCTTTTTGCGAGTCAGCTGGCGGCCCTGCAAGGATCGTCGCCGACCGGCGCGGTTGCCGCGCCGACAGCGCCGGCAACCAGCGCAGCTGCAGCGCAAGAAGAATCCGGCGCCCGCGCGACGACATTGCCTGCCGGTGATGGGCACCGGCCGTTCGGTCCTTATCGGCCGCCGCAGACGAGCGTTTCGACGGAATCGATCGAGACCCAGCGGAAGAATCTCGCTGCGTTTGTCGGTCGGTACGCGACGCGCACCGCCAAGTCCAAGCTGATGACGCAGCAGAGCCGGGCTTTTTTAGCCGACCCGCGGGTTGTTTCGGGCTTCCGAACGGAGTGGAAGGAAATCGTCTACCCGATCATTACGGATCGTTCGGAAGGCTCTCGTCTTTGGGACATTGATGGCAATGAGTATATCGATCTTGTCAACGGGTTCGGGCCGATCATGCTCGGTCATCGTCCCGATTTCGTCGAAAAGGCAATAGAACAGCAACTGCATGCTGGCTTTGAGACCGGTCCGCAGACGCCGCTCGCCGGCGAAGTGGCTAAATTATTCTGCGAAATGACCGGCAACGACCGAATGAGCTTCTGCAACACCGGTTCAGAAGCCGTGCTCGCAGCGTTGCGTGTGTCGCGCACCGTCACCGGCCGGAACAAAGTTGTCATGTTCACTGGCGACTATCACGGCATGTTCGACGAGGTTCTAGTCAAGGGCTTCAAGAACAAGGCGGGCCAGCAACAAGCCGCTCCTATCGCACCCGGGATTCCACGAGAGAGCGTCTCCAACATGATCGTGCTGGACTACGGCACGCCGCAGTCATTGGAATGGATACGCCAGAACGCGAAGGACTTGGCGGCGGTGCTGGTCGAGCCGGTGCAGAGTCGTCATCCCGACCTGCAGCCAGTCGAATTCCTGAAGGAGCTTCGCAAGATCACGCAGGATGCCGGCGCTGCGCTCATTTTCGACGAGATTGTAACCGGATTCCGTGTCCATCCGGGCGGCTGCCAAGCATTGTTTGGGATCCGCGCTGACCTTGCCACCTACGGAAAGGTGGTCGCCGGCGGAATGCCGATCGGAATCCTTGCCGGTAAGACTCAATTCATGGACGCCCTCGACGGCGGCATGTGGCAATACGGCGACGACTCCTATCCCGAGATCGGCGTCACCTTCTTCGCGGGCACGTTTGTGCGTCATCCGTTGGCGGTGGCGGCAGCCAGGGCGGTCCTGCAACACTTTAAGGAGCGAGGACCCTCTCTTCAGGAGCAACTCACCGCGCGAACCGCCGGACTGGTGCGGACGCTGAACGAATTCTGCCGACAACGGAACATCCCGACGCATCTCGAGAGCTTCGGAAGCTTCTTCTATTTCGGCTTTCCGAATGAGGAGCGTTTTGCGAGCCTCTTCTACTACTACATGCGAGACAAGGGCATTCACATCCGCGAAGGATTTCCGTGTTTCCTGACGACCGCGCATACCGAGGCTGACATTGAGAAGGTCGTCCAGGCCTTCCAGGACAGCGCAATCGAAATGCAGCAGGCGGGATTCTTCACTGCCTTGGCAAGCGACGCGCGTGAGCCCGTTGTGGTAGAGCAGGCGACCGTTGCGCAAGCAGCGGGCCCAGCTCAAGCCCCAATGACCGAGCCTCAGCGAGAGATCTTTCTCGCAGCAATGCTCGGGGACGACGTCTCTTGTGCGTTCAACGAGTCGTTCAGCGTCTATTTGCATGGCTCGCTTCAGGTCGAAGCGCTAAGCGAAGCGGTGAATACGCTGCTCGCGCGTCATGAAGCGCTGCGCGCTACAGTCGACCCGAACGGAGCGACTTTGCACTTCAGGTCCGAGCTCAGGCTCGAAATCCCCTTGCGCGACTTGTCGCTGCTCGCCCCGGCTGCGCGCGAAACCGAGCTCAAGCGCCTTCTGGCCGAAGACGCACGAACCGCATTCGACCTCACGAACGGTCCACTGGTCCGGATGCAGTTGGTGCGAACCGCGTCCGATCAGCACGTGCTGATCTTCACATCTCACCATATTGTGTGCGACGGCTGGTCCACCAACGTCATTCTCGATGAATTGGCCCGGATATATTCGGGCAGAGTTCTGGGTCGGACGGCCGATTTGCAACCGGTCACTCGGTTCAGTGACTACGCGCAGACCCAGGCCAGCACGGAGACATCCAGCGCAGGCACCAAGATCGAGGCTTACTGGCTCTCGCAGTTCAAGGACATTCCACCGCCGCTCGAGCTGCCTCTCGACCGGCCGCGAGCATCGGTCAAGAGTTATTCCGGCGCCACTTATCGCGGGCACATCGACGCCGAAGCTTATCGAAAGATCCGGCAGCTTGGCGCGAAGAAGGGCTGTACTCTATTCGTGACTTTGCTGGCGGGCTTGCAAGCGCTGCTGCATCGTCTGTCGGATCAGAACGACGTCGTGGTCGGCATTCCGACTGCCGGTCAGTCTTTGCTCGATGGCGGCGGTAATCTTGTCGGACACTGCGTCAATTTTCTCCCCATCCGCGCACGTTTCCGTCAGGGGCAGACCTTCGCCGATCTGCTGGCTACGGTGAAGACGACGCTACTCGATGCCTATGAACATCAGGCCTACACCTACGGCACTCTTGTGCGGAACCTTGCCATCCCGCGCGATCCGAGCCGGCAGCCGTTGATGGAAGTGCAGTTCAACCTTGAGCGGGTTGGCGCCGGCGCCGATTTCGGGGGATTGAAAGCGAATGTCGATCCCAATCCGAAAGGGGCGGTGAACTTCGACATCTTCTTCAACATCGTCGAGTCGGATCAGGGCCTGACGATCGACTGCGACTACAACACCGACCTGTTCGAGAACTCGACGATCGCGCGCTGGCTGGAATCCTTTAGGCTTCTGCTCTTAGCCGCCGTGTCGGATCCACAGCTAGCCGTCAGCGCACTGCCCCTGGCCGCACCAGCGATCGCCTCGATCTCGCCGTCAGCAGATTCAGAGCGTGAATTGCTGGCGCGCTGGAACGACACCCGCACGGATTACCCTCGCGACAAGTCGATCGTGAAGCTTTTTGAGGAACAGGTCGAGCGCACGCCGGATGCGGTAGCGATCGTTTTCGGCGAGCAGAAGCTCAGTTACGGCGACCTTAACGCGCGGGCCAATCGGCTGGCGCGATATCTGCGGCAATCGAGAATCGGGGCCGAAGATGTGGTGGCTTGTTGCCTGGAACGGTCTGTGGAGCTGATCGTTGCCGTGCTCGGCATACTCAAGGCGGGCGCGGCCTACGCGCCGCTCGACCCGGCTATGCCAAGGGAGCGGCTGGAATACATGCTGAGTGACACGCGGGCGAGGGTGATGCTGACTCAGCGAAAGCTGATCGACCTCGGGCTTTCCGTGCTCCCGATCCCCATGGTCGCTCTCGACGATCCAGGCTCCCCCGCCTGGTCGGCAGGGTCAGAAAATCTGGACGCGGTGCCGAAGCCTGAAAATCTTGCCTATGTTACCTATACGTCGGGTTCGACAGGGCGGCCCAAAGGCGTGATGGTCGAGCACCGCAGCGTGGTGCGTCTCGTGAAGGACACCAACTACTGCGCGTTCGGGCCGACAGAAGTCTTCCTTCAGTTAGCACCGATTACATTTGATGCCTCCACATTCGAGATCTGGGGGGCGCTGCTGAATGGCGGGCGGCTGATCGTCATGCCGCCGGAGCCACCGTCACTGGAAGATCTAGGGCGGGTGATCCGAGATCAGGGCGTGACGACGTTATGGCTGACGGCGGGCCTGTTTCACGTAATGGTGGAGCAGCGGCTGCAAGATCTGCAGCCGTTGCGCCAGTTGCTTGCGGGCGGCGATGCGCTTTCGCCGTGGCATGTTCGCCAAGTGGTCGAGAAATTCCCGGCCCTGCGCCTGATCAACGGCTACGGTCCCACCGAGAATACGACGTTCTCCTGCTGCCATGCCTTCAACGCCCGCGAGGCAGTGCCCGACCCGGTGCCGATCGGTCGCCCGATCTCAAACACGCGCGTGTATATTCTCGACTCCGAGCTGCAAGCCGTGCCAATCGGGAAGGCCGGTGAGCTGTGCGTCGCCGGTG
>JAXDOO010000135.1:0-3830 GCA_034668865.1 Alphaproteobacteria bacterium | reverse complement strand
GAGCCAGCCGGAGGACGTCGTGGCGCTGCTGAAGTCGCTGGTCTCGAAGATCGAGTAACGGCGCTCAGCCCGGAACCATCTCGGCGAGCAGCCGGCCGTAACCCTTCACCGGCTCGTTGATCGACAGACGGTGCTGGATTTCCCAGCAGCGCGCCGGCACCGGATGCACCACCGGCACCCCGAGATCTCGCTCCAGCATGTCGATCACCGGCAGCACGCGCCAGCCGGAGCCAAGCATGTAGATCACGTCGGCGCCCTTGTGCTTGAGGAACGTCTTCTTAATATGGGCGTAGACCATCTCTGACGACAGATTCTGAATCTGATCAAACGGCACATCGATGCCGTCCATGCTGAGCACGTTGAAGCCGGCTTCCTTGAAATATTTAGCGAACAGATCGTTGATCTTGCCGGTGAAATAGGTCGCGCCCACGATCTTCTTGGCTTTCAGCGCCCGCAGCGCGCGCACGTGATTGGTGCCGGAGGTGAACATCGGCACCTTGTATTTCTTCTCCCATTTCTTCAGCAACTCAGCCTCGCCCTTGTAGCCGAGGAACATGAAGGGCGGCGCGCCTTCCGGATGGATCAGGTCGCACTCGAGCTCGGCCAGTTCCGCCACCAGCGGCTCGAATGGCTCGACCGAGCGCTTGAATTCCTCGGTCGTACCCTTGTTGATGCTCAGATAGAGCGGCACGACGCCGATGCCTTCCGGCAGCATACGGATCAGCTCCTCGAGCGAGCCCGGCCGCTTGGTCGGCTTGATGCAGCCCAGGGTTCCACGCCAACTCGTAAATGCCACGTATTCCCCCTTTTTAGGTGTTGGAGACGGTCGTCGCCAAAGGCGCCTCCGTCCGTTTCCTGTGACCGGTGTCCGCGTGCCAGCCCAGCACCGCGAGCATGATGAAGAACCCAATGACATAGGCGACGGCAACATGCCAGCCGTGGCGCAGCCACAGCCCGACCGATTTCGCCTCGGGATACTGGTTGGCCAGCGCGACGCCGGCCGAGGAACCGAACCAGATCATGGAACCGCCGAAGCCGACCGCATAGGCCAGGAAGCCCCAGTCATAGCCGCCCTGCTTGAGCGCCAGCGCGGTGAGCGGGATGTTGTCGAATACCGCTGACACGAAGCCGAGGCCGAGCGCCGTCTGCCAGGAGGCGAGCGGCAGCTTTTCGACCGGCATCAGCGAAGCCGAGGTTACCAGCGCCAGAAGGAAGATCGTGCCCTTGAAGGTCTCCGGCATGACTTCCCAATCGGGGCGGCGCAGCGGTGCGGTGGCAAGGATCACCACCCATACGGCGAGCCCGATCACCGGGATCATGTCGAGCAGGGCCGGAAATCGCAGGTTGGCGATCACATTGGCCAGGATAGCCGCCACCAGGATTGCGGCGACGATGCCGATCCGCGTCCATTCGATATCAAGGCCGCGCGGCGCATCTTTCGCGATGGGAGAATAGCGATGCTGCTGCAAGGCGGCGGGAATGCCGAAGATCACCATCGCGCACACCGCGGCGACATAGGCTTCCAGCACGATCAGCGGGCTGACGCCGTCGATCCACATCATGGTGGTCGTGGTGTCGCCGACCACGCTGCCGGAGCCGCCGGCATTTGAGGCCGCGACGATGGCGGCGAGATAGCCGATATGGACTTTGCCCTGGAATACGTGGCGCGCCATCGTGCCGCCGATCAAGGCGGCGGCGATATTGTCGAGGAAGCTCGACATCACGAAAACCACCAGTAATAGAACGAAGGCGCCTTTCCAGTCGTCGGGCAGATAGGCCGGCATAACATCCGGCACGCGACTTTGCTCGAAATGCCGCGAGAGCAGCGCAAAGCCCATCAGCAGCAGGAACAGATTGGCCAGGATCACCCATTCGTGTTGCATATGCAGCGCAAGCCCGGCAAAACCGGCGCCAAACTTAAATCCCGTAAAGATCAGCTTATAGACGACGATCGCGGCCAAACCGGTCAGTGCGACTTGCAGCGTGGCGCGATGAAACAGCGCCACGCCCAGCAGCGTGAGCGCAAACAAGATGAAATCGATCGGGATACCGAGGAGGTAAAACGGTTCAATCATGCGATCAAAAGGACCGAGGCGACAGATGCGCGCCAGATGGCAAAATGAAGCACACGCGGGAAGGTGACACTAGCGGAAATAGCCGTCGCTGGCCGCCGCCGCGGGCTTGACCCGCGCCTGTCTTCTTCCACAATGCCGCGCCACTTCCGGCAACAACCCTCACGGAAATCCAACCCATGGCCTCTGAGAACAAGGTCGATCTTGCATCGGAGATCGAGGATCTGGTGCTCGCCAACCACATCCTGCATGCTGAAGGAGTGGTGGATTCCTTTGGGCATGTGAGCTTCCGCAGCCCGGAACGATCCGACCGCTTCTTTATGGCGCGCGCCATGGGTCCCAAATTGGTTACCGCAGCCGACATCATGGAATTCGACGCCGAAGGTGAGCCGGTCGACCGGCAGGGTCGGGGCATCTACAGCGAGCGTTTTATCCACTCCGAGATCTACAAGAAGCGCTCCGACGTTAACGCCGTCATTCACAGCCACTCGCCCGGCGTGATTCCGTTCAGCATCACCGACGTGCCCTTGCGCGCGGTCATGCCACCCGCCGCCTTTTTGCACACCGGTGTGCCGGTGTTCGAAATTCGCGACGCTGCGGGCATGACCGATATGCTGGTCACCAACGCCAAGCGCGGCCAAGCCTTGGCCGAGCGCCTCGGAAACCATTCTGTCGCGTTGATGCGCGGGCACGGCGACGTGGTCGTGGGCTCCGATCTGCGTCTCGCGGTCGCGCGTGCGGTCTATACCGAAGTCAATGCGCGCATCCAGATGCAGGCGGTCACGCTGGCGGCGGGCGGGCGCATCGAATACATGGCGGCGGAAGAATGCGCACTACGCGAGGCCAATACCGCGGGGCACACACGCGGTTCGGGCATGGGCCAGGACCGGGTCTGGGAAGCGCTGAAGAGCGCGCTGGTCGATTAATAACGAAATCAGGGAGCGAGCCAATGGCCGGGTACAAGCTGGCGACCTATCAATCCATGCAAGGCCCGCGTGCCGGCGTCGTAATGGAAGAGAGCGTATTCGATGCCGCCGAGCTGAGCGGGCAGGCTTCCTACGCCAGCGTGCTCGGGATCCTGGACGACTGGCACAAGGCGAATGAGACTTTGCAGTCAGCGCTGGGCAAGCGCGGGCAGGAAGCCAAGGCGATGCCGCTGGTCCAGACGCGGTTGCGCGCGCCGATCCTGTGGCCTTCGGCGATCTATTGCGCGGGCGCCAATTATAGCGACCACGCAGCGGAAATGGCGAAGCGGGCCAACCGGCCAGAGGAACCCAACCCGAAAACCCTGGGTCTGAAGCCATGGCATTTCATCAAGGCCTCGCGCGCGGTGGCGGATCCGGACGCTACGGTCAACGCGTCGCGCTATACCCAGAAACTGGATTGGGAAGTTGAACTGGCGGCGGTGATCGGTAAGCCGGCGAAAAACGTTTCCGTGGCACAGGCGCTCGGCCATGTGGCCGGTTACACCGCGGCAAACGATCTTTCCGCGCGCGATCTCTCCCGCCGTCCGCATGTGCCTGACACCTCAGCCTTCAAGTCGGACTGGATCGGGCAGAAGTGCTTCGATGGCTCCTGTCCGCTCGGGCCGTGGATCGTGCCGGCGCAGGACATTCCCGATCCGCAGAATTTGGCGATCAAGCTCTGGGTCAATGACGCCATCAAGCAGGATTCCAACACCGGCAAGATGATCTACAACATCGCCGAGCAGATCGCGCATCTGTCGTCCGGTATGACGCTGCATCCGGGCGACGTGAT
>JAXDOO010000134.1:0-3597 GCA_034668865.1 Alphaproteobacteria bacterium | reverse complement strand
CTTTGTCGACAAGGTGCGTGAGCAGGCGGTCGGCGTCGACGTCGTCAAATCGGTGACGCCCGGCCAGATGGTCGTGAAGATCGTGCACGACCAGCTCATCGAAACGCTGGGCGCGAGCGGCCAGGGCATCGATCTCAATGCGCCGGCGCCGGTTGCGATTATGATGGTCGGCCTGCAGGGCTCCGGCAAAACCACCACCACGGCGAAGCTCGCCAGACGCCTTGGCGATCGTCTCAAGCGTAAGACGTTGATGGCGTCGCTCGACGTGCGCCGCCCCGCGGCGATGGAGCAGCTCGCCGTGCTCGGCCGCGACATCGGCGTCGATACGCTGCCGGTCGTCGAAGGCCAGCAGCCGGCGCAGATCGCGCGCCGCGCGCTCGAAGCCGGACGACTTGGCGGCTATGACGTGGTGCTGCTCGATACTGCCGGCCGCACCACGCTCGACGAAGCCATGATGGCGGAAGCCGCCGAGGTGAAGCGCGCCGCCAATCCGCATGAGGTTCTGCTCGTCGCCGACGCGCTCACCGGCCAGGACGCGGTCAATCTCGCGCGTTCCTTCAACCAGCGCGTGGGACTGACCGGCATTGTGCTCACCCGCATCGACGGCGACGGCCGCGGCGGAGCCGCGCTTTCCATGCGTGCGGTCACCGGCAAGCCGATCAAGCTGATCGGCACCGGCGAGAAGATGGACGCGCTGGAGGATTTCGACCCCGGGCGCATCGCCGGCCGGATTCTCGGCATGGGCGACATCGTTTCGCTGGTTGAGAAAGCCGCAGCGAATATCGACGCCGAAAAGGCCATGCGTACCGCCGAGCGCATGCGCAAGGGCGCCTTCGATCTCAACGATCTGCGCGATCAGCTCGACCAGATGGCAAAGATGGGCGGCATCGGCGGATTGATGGGAATGATGCCCGGTGTCGCGAAGATCAAGAACCAGATCGCCAATGCCAATCTCGATGACGGGCTGCTGAAGCGGCAGAAGGCGATGATCGATTCCATGACGCCGAAAGAGCGGCGCAACCCGGACCTCCTCAAGAACAGCCGCAAGAAGCGCATCGTCGCCGGCTCCGGCACCAAGGTGGAAGAGCTCAACAAGCTGCTGAAGATGCATCGCGGCATGGCCGACATGATGAAGGCCATGGGCGGCGCCAAGCGCGGGCCGATGGCGGGCCTTGCCAATATGCTCGGGATGGGCGGCGGCATGCCGAGCCCCGAGCAGATGGCGGAAATGGCGAAGAATATGCCGGGCGGCGGCGCGCCCGGCGGGCTGCCGCCAAGCATGCCGAAGCTGCCGCCGAATTTTCCCGGCGTGCCGGGCGGCATTCCTGGGCTTGGCGGTCTTGGCGGCAGGCCGCCGGGCCTTGGTGGATTTCCCGGACTGGGGAAGAAGAAATAATCGCTTACACGTTTTGAACTGAACAACACGAGAAAGGAAAACCAATGCCTGTTGTTATCCGTCTGTCGCGCGCGGGCACCAAGAAGCGCCCGTTCTATCACATCGTCGTCGCCGACTCGCGCTTCCCGCGCGACGGCCGTTTCATCGAGCGTCTCGGCTTCTTCAATCCGCTGCTGAAGAAGGACAACACCGAGCGTCTGAAGCTCGACCTCGACAAGGTGAAAGCCTGGATGGTCAAGGGCGCGCAGCCGACCGACCGCGTGATGCGTTTCCTGGATGCCGCGGGCGTCGCCAAGCGCGAGAAGCGCAACAATCCGGAAAAGGCGATCCCGCGCAAGGAACGCAAGGCGCGCGCCGAAGAGGCGGTCAAGACCGCCGAGGCCACAGAGGCCGCCGCGAAGACGGCAAGGGCCGCCAAGGCTGAGGAAGCCAAGGCTGAGGCCGCCAAGGCCAAGGAAGCGGCAGCGAGCTAAGGCTCCAACCGCGCGAGGGCGCGATGGCCAAGCGGGTTTGCGTGGCGCAGATCGGAGCGCCTCACGGCGTCCGCGGGGAGGTCCGATTGTGGACCTTCACCGCCGACCCGATGGCCGTGGCGCGCTACGGAGCGCTGGAGAGCGAGGACGGCAAGCGCAGCTTCGAGATCGAAAAGGCGCGTCAGGCCAAGGACCACCTCGTCGCCAGGCTGCGCGGCATCGGCGACCGCGAAACTGCCGAGCGGCTGACCAACACAAAACTATTCGTGGCACGCGAAAGACTGCCGGAAATCGAGAGCGATGAATTCTACCACACCGACCTCATCGGGTTGCGCGTCGAGGACGAGGGCGGCAACGAGATCGGCGCGGTGATCGCGATGCATAATTTCGGCGCCGGCGACATCCTGGAAATCCAACCGCTCGGCGGCGGCGCGATGATGCTGCCTTTCACTGAGACCGTGGTGCCGGAGGTGGATCTCAAGGGCGGGCGCCTCGTCGTCGTCCTGCCGGAAGAAACGGTGGTGCCGGAAGAAAAAGACTAACTGTCGTCCCCGCGAAAGCGGGGATGACCAAGAGAGTAGCTGAACGATGTGGCGCGCGAGCGTTCTGACGATTTTTCCGGAGATGTTTCCCGGGCCCTTGGGGCAGAGCCTTGCTGGCAAGGCGCTGGTGTCAGGCCTCTGGTCGCTCGATGTCATCGACATCCGCGAGCATGCCACCGACAAGCACCGCAGCGTCGACGACACGCCGGCGGGTGGCGGCCCCGGCATGGTGATGAAGGCCGATGTGCTCGCGCGCGCCGTGGATGCCGCCGAGGCCGCCTCCCGGCCTCGCATCTTGATGAGCCCGCGCGGCGCACCTTTGACGCAACGCCGGGTGGCGGCGCTCGCCGCTGGCCAAGGGGTTTTGGTCCTCTGCGGCCGGTTCGAAGGCATCGACCAGCGTCTGATCGAGGCGCGGGACCTCGAGGAGATTTCGGTCGGGGACTATGTGCTCTCGGGCGGAGAGATCGGCGCCATGGCGCTGATCGACGCCTGCGTGCGCCTGCGGCCGGGAGTCATGGGCAAGGAAGCCTCCGGCGCGGAAGAGAGCTTTTCTGCCGGCTTGCTGGAATATCCGCACTATACCCGCCCTGCGGTCTGGGAGGGCCGGCCGATCCCCGATGTGTTGCTGTCCGGAGATCATCGCAAAATCGGCGTCTGGCGGCGGGCCGAGGCGGAAAAGCTCACCCGCGAACGCCGGCCTGATCTCTGGACGGCCTATCGGGAACGCACCGGCAGGGGGGTAAAAAAGCCGCCAAAAGCGTGACAAATCCGCCGCTATGCATTAGAAGCAGCGCGACCCATTCAGGATCGCAGTGATAACCGCGCGCCGCTGGCGCTGCTGACGGAGAATTCCCATGGACCTCATCAAAACGCTCGAAAAAGAGCAAATGGCGAAGCTTTCCGCCGGCAAGGAAATTCCTGATTTCGCGCCGGGCGACACCCTCTCGGTGAATGTGAAGGTCGTCGAAGGCGAGCGCAGCCGCGTGCAGGCCTATGAGGGCGTCTGCATCGCCCGTTCCGGCGCCGGTTTGAACGAGAGCTTCACAGTCCGAAAAATTTCCTACGGCGAGGGCGTGGAGCGTCTGTTCCCGCTGTATTCGCCGATGATCGAATCCATCAAGGTCGTTCGCCGCGGTACTGTCCGCCGCGCCAAGCTTTACTATCTGCGCGGTCTGCGCGGTAA
>JAXDOO010000133.1:0-3825 GCA_034668865.1 Alphaproteobacteria bacterium | reverse complement strand
CCCATTACCATAAGACTGTCGCCGAGGATCATCCGGTTGGACCAATTCTGGTCGTGGGCGTAGAATTCAGTGCGCGCCTCCTCGTCCGGCAGGCTTCCGAAGTCCGCGAAAAGATCGACCTGCGGCGGCCTCCTCGCGCTGGTTTTAGCGCGGCGGGGAAGATCAGCGATGATCGCGTGGGGCTGGATCTTCTCCTGAATGTAGACCGGCGGCGCCGGGACTTCGAGGTCGCTACCGTCCTGCACATCCTTGCCGCGCCAAACGAGCTGTGGATCTAGGTCGGGATCGCGCGGATAACGCAGCGTCTTCACCGCCTTTTCGTTGTCGGGGACGAAGCCTTGCTCTTCCGCCGTCGGGATGTTCTTCCGTACCTGGCCGGCGTGCCGGTAAGCGTCAGCTGTCAATTAAAAACCCCTCTCGATCGCGTATCTGGACAGAAGTATCAGCATGCGAGCGACCAATCCGCTTCCCATACCACCGCCCCCCGGTCCGTGCCCCCCTAGACTTGGAGGCAGCTTATTGCGCCACGGCCCTCCGCCCTGCCCCGGGTAGAGATGGCCCTTTGCTCGCACGAACCCCGCAAATCTCCCCTGCATTTCCGGCCAACCCGACCAGAAGGTGCCATTCGGCACGTAGACCGTACCCGCTAGTTCTGGGATAAGATCAAGGTTCTCTCCAAGAAAGGCACGAATGCCATAAAACGCCGAATAGGCGTGACCGGTCATGTTGTAGCCGGAACCGGGGTCGAAACGCGCCTCTGCATAAAGCGCATCGGGGGTGGCCTTTGAATTCAGCCAATTCCGAAAATTGCCTATATCGTCGGCATTCCGATCTCGTACCAGGAGAACAGGCTGCTCGGGTGCTGCTACAACCTCAGCATCACCTTGCTCTACGACCAGACTGAGCCTGCGCAGGAAGCTCAAAGGGAGACGTGTCGATTGGTGCAAATATTTATCAAATGTGCCACGTAACTCTTCATAGACGCTCGGTTCGGTTGCGACGAGGAGCGCCTCGGGATTTCGGCCAAACCCGGAAGACGTGAAGTTGGCACTGCCGAAGTAGGCGCTCGTTCCATTTAAATAGAGTTTGGTGTGGACTCTCGGCAGGGCGTAAACATGTGCTCGGTGGGCCATACGGTCCAGAAGGCGCACGAAGTCTCGCGGATCATTGTCGAGGCGCTTCGGAATTAGATCGGTGGGTCGCGGAAGGCGAACGATGAGCCGAACACGGTCGTGGGATGCTGGGACAATCCTTTCCAAGGGCCCGCGTCGGGCAAATGGAGCTATCAAATCCAGTCGTCGACCGTTGATGACCTGCCCCAGAGTGGCGGCTGAGGGCCGGTCTATAAGCCGGTCGAAGTCCATCGCCTTACGCCGCCTCCATCACTCTGGCGAGCCCGCGAACCACCGCCTCGGCCTCGTAGATGTTGTCGCTGTCGATCTCCACGAAAGCCCAGCGGCCGAAGCGGCCGAGATTGTTCACCGCCGGGAGCCACAGGGCTGTCGCGTCATCCGCCTTGGCCGTGTCCTGATTGTCCCGGAGGCCCTTCACCTCGACGATCAGGTGCAGTGGATCGTCAGCCCCCCCGCCATCGTCGAGCTTGAGGATGTAGTCCGGCCGGTACTGCCGTTCCCGCCCGTCCCACCAATAGGGAATCTCGAAATGGAGCGCGTGGTTCTTGACGTAGCTCAACACCAGGTCGCCCATCTGCTCCAGCCGCTCGGCGAAAGCGAGCTCCCACTCGCTGTCGCCGACGACATGGGTCACTGGGCTGTTGACAGTGTCGAAGATCAACTTCTTCGACGTCGTGAAATTGACATGGGCGGTCGATCCTTCGGGGTTGAGCGGATCGAGGATCGGCAGTTGCAGCTCGGTCCCGTCAGGCTCGTCCTGCAGCGACCTCGCGACGGCCGTGTAGATTTTGTGCGCCGCCGTGTTGGCGAATTGCCGCCATTTTAGGAATTGCTTCTTGGCGTTGCCTCGGCAGATCAAATGACGGTCGAACCATTCGGTCGTGATCCGCACCAGCTCCGGATAGCGCCAGATTTCGACCTGGCCCGCCTCGTCCTTGAAATAGGTCCGGAGCGTGTGGCCGGCGACATCGAAGATGACGGACTTGAGCCGTAGCGCCTCCGCATTGGTGCGAAGGTCGAGAGTGATGCTTTCGCCGATGAAGGGATCGACTTCAGTCACCGCCGGGATCATGTCGGTGTTGATCTCGAAATCGCTCTCTGTGGTGAAGGCGGCGCGCAGTCGTCGCCGCGGGAAGACGACGCGATAGCCCATGACGCGCGGCCAGCGGATCGTCAGATCAGCCCGATCGCGCCGGCTGGTGACGTGGGTTAGCCGGCCCGGCGGTTTGGGCGCGCCGCCCTTGCCCGTCGCCGCGAAGGTGAAGGGGATGCCAAGCACATCGGCATATTCAACCGGGAAATGGCCGGTCTCCGGATCGACCTCGTACGAAACTCGCCTGAGGCCGCGCCCCACCACCTGCTCGCACAGCAATTGGGTGCCGAAGGCGCGGACGCCGAGGATGTGGGTCACGGTATTGGCGTCCCACCCTTCGGTCAGCATCGAAACCGAGACCACGCAGCGAATCTCCCCGCCCAGCTTGCCGGGCCGGCCGACCGTGTTCATCACCTCGCGCAGGATCGTCTCGTTCAACAGCTTGTCGGCATCGGCAACCCCGCGCCGCCGCATCTCATCCTTGAATGCGGCGATCTCGCCCTCCGCCGCATTCAGGAACTCGTCCGACAATGCCTCTCCGGAATCGAGCTGCTCGGAATCGATCAGCAAGGTGCGCATCGGCTGTGCGCGCCGCTGATGGTCGTCGATATTCTGAAATAGCTTGAGCTTGCCGGCGATACGGCGGGTTTCGCCGCTCTCGGAGTCGGCGATTTCGTATCCGGCGATATGATCATAGACTAGCTTCGACGTCGCCGTATTGTTGCAGACCACGATGAATACCGGCGGCCGGCCGAGCTTCGGCTCCGCGGCCCAGGCTTCGAACGTCTTTCGGTAATGGTCGTACAGCGCTTCGAGCCCGGATTCGAGCAAGGCCGGCAGAGGCGCGCCGGTGAGTGACCCTTCCTTCTGCTTGGCGCGTCCCTTCTTCGGCAGAGGCTGGGTGCCGGACTGGATGTTGGCGTAGAGATTGCGGAACTTAGGCAATTCGCCGGCGATCCTGTCGTCCAGGGTCGGCAGTCGAGGCACCTTGACGATCCCGCTCTCGATCGCATCGAGCAAACCGAAGTCGGACACGACCCAGCGGAATAACGTGCCTTCGTCATAACCCGAGCCACGCAGGTTGAACGGCGTGGCCGAAACGTCGAACACCGTCTTCACGCCGAGCACTCGGTTGAATGCCTCAATGCCCGAAATCCAGACCCGCGCCTCCTCGTTGTTGCGCTTGGCCTCGTCCTTCTCCTCGGCTTCGAGCTTCGCGGCCTTTTCGGCTGCCGCCGCGGCGTTTTGCCGGTAGCAATGGTGCGCTTCGTCGTTGAGGACGAGGATGTCTCGCCGCTGCATGAGCTCCTTGGCGACCCGGGCGACCATCTGGCCTTCGGTTTCAACGAAGCGCTTCTCGCCTTCCCGTCCCCCCAGGATCTGGCGGTTGAGCTTGGACAGTGCCTCAGTCTCGCGCAGCATGAAGGCGTGATAATTGGTGATGACGATCCGCGCGCGCCGAACCGCATCCAGCAGGTCCGGCGGAACGAGATCGAGCGCCTCGTAGATGTTTTCGGGATCACTCGGCTGAAGCACGCGCAGCCGGTCCCTGATCGTGATCCCGGGGCAGACGACCAGGAAGGCGTCGGTGAACTTCTT
>JAXDOO010000132.1:0-4363 GCA_034668865.1 Alphaproteobacteria bacterium | reverse complement strand
AGTCCCTGGCCCGCCGACGTCGCCGAGGCTCGCTATCGTGAGCGCCTGACCAAGCTCACACGCGAATAACTGCGCGCCATAGATATGACAAAACGCAGCGTTAGAAGATTGAGATGATTCATGTTTGCTCATTGGCCCGCCTCCACCAGACGGTCGAGGAGACCCGCGCCCGTCACATCATTACGCTGCTCAAGGACATCTCGCTGGTTGAGCGCCCACCCTCGGTAGATGCGAAAAATCATCTGCATATCGATGTCGACGACATCACCTGCCCAGTCGACGGCTATAGGCACCCCTGCGAGGATCACGTCGCGCGTCTGATGCGCTTCGTTACAACCTGGGATCGCTCGGCCCCAATGGTAATTCATTGCTACGCGGGCATCAGCCGTTCGACGGCGAGCGCCTATGCCGCCGCTTGCGCGTTAAATCCTGACCGCGACGAAATGGCGATCGCGAAGGAGATGCGCCGCGCCTCGCGCACCGCCATGCCCAATAGCCTGATCGTGTCGCTTGCCGACCGTATTCTCGAACGCGAGGGGCGTATGATCGCCGCCATTGAAGCCATCGGTCCGGGCGATATGGCCTACGAGGCCGATCCGTTTTCGCTCGATTTGAAATAGATCTTTTTGCTCGCCAGGCGCTCCGCGACGATGGCCAAAACGACGCTCCCACCGATCGAGATTGGCCTCACCGCCGCGATTGTAGCGACCGAAGATGACGAGCCGACAATTCTCGTCGCATCCGATCGAGGCAAAGGGGAGCCGCGCGCCGGACTTCCCTTCGGGCCTTTCGACCCGCGCACGCACCGTACCTTCGAAATCGGACTGCATGCCTGGGTCGAGGCGCAGACCGGACTGCGGTTGGGCTATGTCGAGCAGCTGTACACATTCGGCGATCGCGGCCGCCATCTCGCGCAGGACGCCGGGCCGCACGTGGTCTCGGTCGGCTATCTGGCGCTCAGCCGAATGCCGGACAACGCGAGCCTGCGCACATCCGCCGCCGGCTTTGAGCCCTGGTATCGGTTCTTCCCGTGGGAGGACTGGCGCGAAGGCCAGCCGGAAATCCTTGACTCCGCCATCTTGCCGCTCCTGAAGGACTGGGCCGCAGGCAAACAGCAGCCGGAAGCCGGCCGCGCGCTTGGCCGTCAGGAGCGGCTGCGGCTTTGCTTCGGCATCGACGGAAGCCCGTGGGATGAGGAGAAAGTGCTCGACCGCTATGAACTGCTCTATGAGGCAGGCCTGGTGGAGGAGGCAAAGCGCGACGGCCGCGAGGCCGCGCTCGCGCGCGAGACCCTGCCCGCGTTAGGCGAGCCCATGCGCTTTGACCAACGGCGCATTCTGGCTACCGCCATTGCGCGGTTGCGCGCCAAGCTGAAATACCGCCCGGTGATCTTCGAGCTGATGCCGCCGGAATTCACGTTGACTGAATTGCAGCTGACGGTGGAAGCGATTTCCGGCCGCCACCTGCACAAACAAAACTTCCGCCGCTTGGTGGAAACAGGCGCGCTGGTCGAGCCGACCGGCGAAGTGTCAACCTCCACGGGCGGACGCCCCGCTGCCCGCTTTCGTTTCCGGCGTGAAGTGATTCAGGAACGCCCCTCGCCCGGCTTGCGGCTTGGCGGGCGCGGCTAACCGCGCACGAGCAAATCAGTCGTTGTCGTTGGAGTCCGCAGCCGACACGGCACGCACATTGGCGGCGCGCGAACGTGTCATGGTCGCGAGATCGACCCGTCCGGATTTTCGATTGAACTCGCAATAGGCGAATCCAAGCCCGGAGATCGAGCCGCGGAAGCTCGCCTGATCAATCTTCTGCAGATTGAAGCAGGGCTGGAACGGGAGGCCCCGCATGGAAGCGCAGACCGCCTCTGGCTTGACTTGCAGCGTGCCGGCCGGAAGCCGGACGTTGCGGACGGGACCGCTGCCGCCGAACTGAACAGAACCGGAGACCGAACCGTCGGCGTAAATGCGCCCCGCGCCGCGCGTGCCTTCAAAGCAGTTGAAGGCGAATAGCTTGCCGGCAATGAACTGGCGCGCTTCTTCGGGTTTCAGCTCTTGGGCAAAGGCCGGGACGCCCGCCATGAGCCCCAGCACGACGATGGCCAAACGCTTGAACATTCCGATCAACCCCCCCACTCGACCGCTGCGGAAACCCTAGCGGATTTTTGTTAATGAAAATCTTACCATGAGGGCCCAGCCGGGTGAAGACGGGGATTTGCCTCGACTTTCAGACGGTTAGCCGATCTTCACTGCGATGCGCCCGCGCACCTTACCCTCGACGATGCGCGGCGCGGTGGTAATCACGTCCGCAAGGCCGATCTCGCTAGCCATGGTGGCAAGCTTGCCACGGTCGAGATCCGATACCAGCCGCTTCCAGGCTGTGTAGCGCAAGGCGAGCGGGCACATCACTGAATCGATGCCGAGAAGTGACACGCCTCGCAGGATAAAAGGCGCGACACTGGTCGGCAAATCCATGCCGCCGGCGAGACCACAAGCGGCAATGGCGCCGCCATAACGCACCATCGACAATACGTTGGCGAGCGTGGTGGAGCCCACGGTATCAATGCCCGCGGCCCAGCGCTCTTTTGCCAGCGGTTTTGCGGGAGCGCTCAACTCCGCACGATCGATGACTTCGGCGGCGCCCAGTTCTTTGAGGTAGCCCGTTTCCTGCAGCCGTCCGGTCGACGCGATCACATGCCTGCCGAGTTTGGCCAGCAGTGCGACCGCAACCGAGCCGACACCCCCGGCCGCACCGGTGACGATCACAGGCCCGGGCCGCGAAGCGAGGCCATGACGCTCCAACGCCATGACGCAAAGCATGGCAGTATAGCCGGCCGTGCCGATCGCCATGGCGTCACGCGCGCTCATGGTCGGCGGCAGCGGCACCAGCCAATCGCCCTGGACACGAGCCTTTTCGGCGTAGGCGCCGAGGTGCGTTTCACCCAAACCCCAACCGTTGCAGATGACCTTGTCGCCGGATTTCCAGGCGGGATGCGTAGAGGTCTCCACCGTACCGGCGAGATCGATTCCCGGGATCATGGGAAAGCGGCGCACCACCGGTGCCTTGCCGCTGATGGCGAGACCGTCCTTGTAGTTCACCGTCGACCATTCGATCCGAATGGTGACGTCGCCGGCCATCAGATCCCTATCGTCGAAATCCGTGAGCGCGACCTTTTGGCCGCTGTCGGCCTTATCAATCACGATGGCCTTGAATGTGGGCATGCGCGTCTCACGCTGTCGCAGCGGCCATGCGTGCCACCGGTTTTTCCACGATCGGCAGATTGACCAGCGCCGAGATCACGCCGAGGCCGATCGCGCCCCACCAGACCACATCATAGGAGCCGGTGCGCTCGTACAGAAGACCGCCGAGCCACACACCGAGGAACCCGCCTACCTGGTGGCTGAAGAAAGCCAGGCCAGCCAGCATGGTCAGCCAGCGCGTGCCGAACATGACGGCGATGAGGCCGTTGGTGGGCGGCACAGTCGAGAGCCAGAGCAGGCCCATGATAGCGCCGAAGGCGATCGCGGAGGGCAAACTTGCGGGCAGCGTGATGAAAGCGAGGATCGCGACAGAACGGGTAAAATAAATCGCCGAGAGGATGTATCGCTTCGGCATCTTATCGCTCAGCCAGCCGGCCAGCAAAGAACCAATGATGTTGAACAGCCCGATCGCCGCTAGGGTCAAGCCGCCATCCGCCACCGTCAGCCCGCGGTCGATCAGGTAAGGCGGCAGGTGCACGGTGATGAAGAAGAGCTGAAAGCCGCAAGTGAAAAATCCGATTACCAGCAGCACGTAGCTGCGGTGGGCCAGGGCCTCAGCCAAAGAATGCCGCAGCGATTGCTGTAGCTCGGCGCCGGGCGAGCCAGAAGACTCCATGGTCGGCGTCGCGAGCGGCAGCGCGAGCGGTGCGATCAGCGCAACGAGCAACGCAAAAATAAGCAGAGAAACCTGCCAGCCGAAAGCGCCCAGCCATATCACCGCCAATGGGGCAAATAGAAACTGTCCAAAGGAGCCGGCAGCTGTGCCGACGCCAAAGGACAGCGAGCGCCATTGCGGCGGCATCAGTTTCGCGAAAGCCCCCAGCACGACTTGAAAGCCGGATCCGGAGAGCCCGAAGCCGACCAGTACGCCGGCACTGAGATAAAACATTCCCGGCGAGCTTCCGCCATACCCCATCAGCAGCAAGCCGGCGGAATAAAGGAGCGCGCCCCCGATCAGCACCCGCGCCGCTCCGAAGCGGTCGGCTATGGCGCCCGCACTTGGTTGCCCCGCGCCCCACAGCAACATCTGCAGCGCCAGCCCAAGCGAGAAGACATCGCGTCCCCAGCCCTGCATCTGCGTCATCGGGGTGAGGAAAAGCCCCAGC